>DATEOV010000091.1:0-7478 GCA_035273645.1 Flavobacterium sp.
CGTATTGAACATTTGAAAGCCCATAAATAAGAGCAATACCATCTCCAACTTGAAGCACCGTTCCTACTTCCTCTAGCGTAGCACCAGATTCAAAACCTTCTACTTGCTTTCTTAATATTGCTGATATTTCAGCAGGTTTAATTTCCGCCATCTTAATTTATAATTTAGACACTAATGTGTAATAAAACTAATTACTTAACTCTCTTTTTAATATTTGTAATCTGTTGGCAACAGAAGCATTATACTGCTGATCACCTATTCTTAATATAAATCCTCCAATTATAGAAGGATCCACAGTATTTACGATTGTGATTTTTTTATCAGAAAGTGTTGCTATTTTAGCTAAAACTTTAGCTTCTAGCGCAGCATCCATAGCAACAGCTGTTGTTACTTTTGCTACTTCAACATTATTCATGATATCAAACAATTTGCTATACTCTGCGGCAATAACATCAAGGATTTCAAATCTTTTGTTTTCAAACAACAAATGAAGCAAACCTTTGGTTACATTATCAACAGTAGCAAAAACTTCTAAAAGTGCTTTCTCTTTCACTTCTACTTTAATGGTTGGGTTTTGAATAAAAGTACTCAATTCCGTATTACCCTTAATCGTTGAAGCAATAGATTTCATGTCATTATTCACAGCTTCAGATACCCCTTTTGAATTGGATAAATCTAAAATTGCGGTTGCATAACGAATTGCTGCTCTAGTACTTGCCATGATTAGTTCAATTTTACGTCACCTAACAATTTCTCAACTAATTTAGTTTGAGCTTCTTTGTTAGACAATTCATCTTTTAATAATTTTTCAGCAATACTTAAAGACAAAGTTGAAACTTGTAATTTCAATTCAGCCATAGCTGCATTTTTTTCGCTTTCAATTGCAGCCTTAGCTTGATCAATCATTTTTTGACCTTGAGCTTGAGCTTCAGTTTTTGCATCATCAACCATTTTATCTTTCATTTCACGAGCTTCTTTAAGCATGTTGTCACGCTCTAATCTAGCTTCTTGTAAAATACGTTGGTTGTCAGCTTGCAAGTTTTGCATTTCTTTTCTAGCATTTTCAGCAGAAAGTAAAGCATTTTTAATTCCTTCTTCTCTATCGTTTACAGCATCAAGAATAGGTTTCCAAGCAAATTTTTTCAATAAGAATATTAACCCAACAAATATTAATACTTGCCAGAAAAACAAACCTAACTCAAACTGATTTATTAACTTTTCCATTTTTTATAAATTGTAAATTGTATTTTAAAAATAAAATTTAATCTGTTTAATAATTTTCAACATTTAATTAAAACAATAGTTACAACCAACCGTTGTAACTATTGTCTTTTTTAGTTTTAATTAAGATGCGAATAACGCAGCAAAACCAATACCTTCAATAAGTGCAGCTGCAATAAGCATTGCAGTTTGGATTTTTCCAGAAGCTTCTGGTTGACGAGCAATAGCGTCCATTGCTGAACCACCAATTCTACCAATACCTAAACCTGCTCCGATAACGATCAATCCTGCTCCTACGATTTGTGGAATTTCCATAATATATATAATTAAAAATTAAACATTCTTTTTTATTGTTTAATCGGTTTATTGTTTAATCGGTTAGCCGATTTGAACAATAAAACAGTTAAACGTTTTAATGATGAGCTTCCTCATGGTGATGTTCTTCAACTGCTGCACCAAAATACAAAGCAGATAACATCGTGAATATATACGCTTGTAAAAACGCAACTAATATTTCAAGAATAGAAAGTGCAAATGACAATCCAAATGACAAACTGCTTCCTAACCAACTTTTGAAAATAAACATCAAACCAATAATACTCATCAATACGATGTGTCCTGCAAAAATATTAGCATACAAACGTATCATTAATGAGAACGGTTTAATAAAAACTCCCAATAACTCAATTGGAGCCAAAACAATACGCATTACTTTTGGCACACCTGGCATCCAGAAAATGTGACCCCAATAATTTTTATTGGCAGTAAGGTTTGTGATTAAAAAAGTAAGGATAGCTAATGAAAAAGTTATAGTAAGATTTCCAGTAACATTAATACCAAAAGGCATTAATCCAAAAAGATTCAAAAACAATATAAAGAAAAAGATAGTCAATAAATAACTCATATATCTCTTATAATGTTTCTCTCCAATATTTGGGATGGCAATTTCGTCACGTACATATAATACGATTGGTTCAAAAATACGTCCAGCACCAGAAGCGATTCCGTTATTTTTAGCATATGATTTTGCCAAACCTGAGAAAAGTAAAAACATAACTATCGCCGCAATCATTATAGACACAACTGATTTTGTAATAGATAAATCCAAAGGACGTACATTTGTAGGGTGTCCTGATTTTTCATCTTCGGTAATTGTACCAGCAGCGTCAGTTTTATAAATTTTTCCGTCGTGGTGGTTTATTTTGTAGAAATTCCCGTTTGATTCAGCAACAGCTTCTCCATGTTCGAATTTTGAAGAAGAAAAAATTTGGAAACCATTATCATAAATAATAATAGGTAATGAAAAACCGTAATGAACTCCTGTTTCATCATCTTGGAAAAAAGAAAATTCGTGAGAATCTAAAACGTGGTGTTTTATAAATGCTTTTACTTTAGATTTCACATCTGTTGGTTCAGCATGTGCTTCATGGCTTGCTTCTGCACCTTCATGTGCTACTACAGTTTGAACAATTGTAGTATCCTTTTCAGGATTTGCCATACTAATAAAAGGAAGACATATAACGAAAGTCGCTATAATAAATCTAAGTGCTTTGTTGGAAATCACCATATCTCTTAAATATCTTATTTTTTAACGATTCTAAAATTTGGTGCAAAGGTACATTTTTTATTAATACTCAAAAGCATATAAAAGTATTTTTTTGAGAATTTGATTCACAGAGGTATTGATTATTGCTTTTCGTTTACTAGGCGTATCGTAAAAAGGGTCTCAATTGTTAAAAAGGCAATAAACAATATGAAAAAATTTATTCTTTCTGTAGGATCATTTTGCTTTGGAACTTGCAATAATGGTCTCAAAACCAAATAACAAAAAACCATCTTTATACTTGTCGCCAAAAGGAAAGACATTCCAACATTGTCAAAACTCTTTTCTTTTATTGTTAATAAAACTTTGAAAATAATGGTCGACAAAACAAAGAAAAACAAATAAAGCGTTTCTAATGAATAGTGAAAAGCCTCTTGGTTGATATTAAAACCATAGAAAACCATTTTATGAATGACGTATAATAGGAATGCAATACCCAATAAAGTTAAAAATGGGAGCGCTTTTTTAAGATTCATTATACTTTTGATTTTATTGTTTTTTGTTGATTTCGTTTACTTGTCGGATAACATTATAAAGCGCCAAAAATACGCCTATCATTACCATCACTTTTACATAATAAACCTTTGTGCTGGGGTGATTTTCATCTAACCAATTTCCCAAATAGGAAAACAAGAAAATAATAACCCCCATTTGTATTGGGATATTAATTAAGGCCAACCATTTATTGTAGTTGTTCTTTTTAGGGTTATTATTCGTCGGCACTTTTTGTCCCTTTAGTATTATTAGATAACATAACACAGGTTGCATTGAAAGTGGCACCTGGCTCTACCGATAATTTACCTATGATAACTTCTCCTATAATACTTGCTGATTCTTTAATGTTTAAGGTATCCTCAATCTTAATTTTTCCTTCAAATTTCCCTTCAATGTCTGCCATGTTACAAATGACATCCCCTTTGACACTCCCTGCAGGTCCAATCACTAATTTTCCATTAGATGTAAAATTACCTATCAATTCACCATCTAATCTAAAATCGGCTGGTGAAATTATGTCCCCATGTATTGTAGTCCCTTCTACAATTCTATTGGTTTTCCCTAAAAGTTCTGTGTACGATTTTGGTTTTTTATCAAACATAATTACGGTTTTTTTAATGAAAGAAACTCTTCAAAATTTTTCTTGATTTGAATTATTTTATAATTTTCATTTGAAATCACTATTCCTGGCTGGCTAATTTTGTATTTTTCATTTTCTGCAAAAAGTGCGGCTACAAATTGAGCATACGATTCTGAATGGATTCCTTGAATAGAGATGAAGCTTTCTTTTTCAGTATAAATATCACAGGTGTACTTTAATTTCTCCACATTTTCATTTACAAAAAACAAAGCCAATTTGCTTTCAATTACCGATGCACTTTTTTCGTCATTTTTATCAATTCTAAAAATAACCTTCCAATTTTTAGAATCAACAGTACTGAAACTCATTTTTTCCAAAAGCGGAATTTGGGTTTTAAGAATTTCAATGGCATCTTTTCCTTCATTGCTATTGGCATAATTATCGGCAACATATTCTATTGCTTTTTTATAAGCTTGCAATCCATATAGCTTCCCAATAGTATAAGCTTTTAGCAATTCAAATTTCGGCACGATGGCTTCCCCCGTAAAATGATTGATTAAACCATCCACTTCTTTCAAGACAGAAGTGAAATATTCCTGCTGAAATAATCTATATAAATTTTCATATTCTCCTTCTGGGGTATCATTGCCAATGCCTGTTTTTGGACTTGAATTAGTAATGATTTGAGCATAACGAGAATCGGGATATTGGCTTACTATTTCATTTTTAATTGACGCTGCTTTAGTTGGATTGGTAATTTCATATATCTTATACAGATTATATTTCGTAGGAAGAATTAATTTTTCCTCAGGCTGGTACAATAACAACTGCTCCAATCTCGCAGACGCTAAATTATATTCTTTGAATTTTTCTTTATAAATAACTCCCAATTGATAATAAACTGCATTTCTTTCTTTGGTAATACTATCAATTGCAGTTTGTGATTTTGGTAATTGCTTTAAATAATAGTCTGTAGTATATTTTTCATTTACTTCCGTCGAAACTATTGGTTTCTCTGTAATCTCAACCACAGTATTACTTCCTGGTGCGTTTTGATTTTGCCCCCCTACTGATGAAACTCTCCAATACCCATTTTGAACTCTGTTACCCCATGTTTTTTTAAACTCCAGTTTTCCGTAAGCAACTGTGTTAGGGTTATAAAAATAGAATGTATTGGAAGTAGCTGATGGATTACTATTAGTAGGTGGTGCAAAAGAGGGTGGATTTGTTTCTTGACCATTTTGATTTGAGGTTGCATTATCAGGCATATTTGCTCCAACATTTAATGCAATATTGTCTTCTATTTTCTTTTGTTTCTCAGCAAGTAGTTTTTTAAGTTCATCACTACTTTTTAATTTTTGAATATAATTTTCATAATATATTACTTGTTCCGGCTCTTTCAAAGAAGCAACGTAGATAATACTGTCATTTCGTTTGGCAATAGCCTCATTGACAATCGCCTCATCCAAATTCTTTCTAATTTTAGAAATCTGAAGATATTCTCTGGTTTTTGGGTCCAATAATTCCAAACATTTATCATAACTTTTGGCTGCAAAAAAATAATCTGTATGCTTGAAATATAAATTTCCAATATTTCTATAATTAGAAGCATTCAGATAAGGATCAGCAGATTTGGCATCCAAAGAAGCATTGTAATAATCTAATGCATTTTCTTTCTCATTATTATTATCATAAAAAATTCCAATACTATGATAAATAACATCCAAATAAGGTCTATTTTCTCTGTCCTCCATGATTTTTTTGGATTTTTTGACAAATAAATCATAGTCCTCTCCTTGATAATTATTGAGTTTTGCTTTTTTTGCGTAAGCCTGAATAACAAATTTTCTTTCGGCTTTTCTATTCATATCAATAACCGTTTGATAAAAATAGATAGCGCTGTCTTTTTGGCCTGCTTCTTCATACAATTGTCCCAACAAAAAAGAATAACGCTCTTTTTCCTCATGGATTTTTGTAAAGTCATTTGCCAATTTTAGCTTAACGATTGCGCTGTCCTTTTCTTCAATATTTAAAAAAGCACTTGCTAAAATGGCATTCGCATTGGCAAATTCTTGTTTTTTTAAATCGTTATCCTTAATGAGTTTTGAAGTGTTTTTTATGGCCAAAGCATCATTCCCCAAACGGACATTTGTTTTTTCACGCCACATTTTGGCATCATAAATATTACTGCTATTAGGATACTTATAAAGAATGTAATTAAAAGCATCCAAAGCAGGAATAAATCTTTGATCATAATATCTTGCTTTTCCTAGCAATAAATAAGCTTCATCAATTTGATAGTTCTTTTCTCGACCACCAATATTCATGGAATGTTTTTGGATGGCTTTGGTTGCTTTTGCTTCGGCTATTTCAAAATCAGAATTTTTGGTTTTTCCATCAACAGGAACATCATCGCTGACTTGCATTTTTTCCACAGGTAAACGTTTCCAAAAATTTTCGACAGTATTGTCATTTATCCCTTTCACACCTTTATCTAAAGCAATTTGCCCATTGTACAGTATGTTAAGTTTTGTACTCAAAGCATGGGAATTTCTAGCCAAAAAAGTATCCTTCTTGGTAGAACAGGCTATCAAAAATGATAAAAATAATACGGCCAAAAAGTATTTAAATGTATTGCTATTCAAGGGTAAACGTTTAAATCATTAAACTTATAAAAAAGTATTTTAGTATAATGACTTGTAAAAATACGTTTCTTTTTGAAATATATAAATTTAAACCGCAAAAAACAATTCCAATTCTTGAAGTGTCTCTTTTGTGGTTGGCATATCTTTTACCAATTCTCCTTTGTTTAATGCAACAATTCGATCACAAACTTCAACAGTATGCTGCAAATCATGACTAGAAACCAGCACCGTTATATTTGGATTGTCAGCCAATTCTTTAATAATTTTTTTTAATCTATTTACTGTTGTTGGGTCTAAATTAGCAAAAGGCTCATCCAAGATAATTACCTCTGGATTCCCAATTAATGTGGCGATGATTCCCACTTTCTTTTGATTTCCTTTGGATAAATCGCGTAAGTATTTTTTATTTTTAAGAATTTCACCATTGAAAAATTCTTCATATTGACTCAATAGCGCGTCAACATCGGCTTTGTTTTGTCCTCTCAAATCACCAATGAAATAGAAGTATTCTTCAGGAGTTAAGTACCCTATTAGAAAACTCTCATCCAGAAAAGAAGCCGTAAAAGGTTTCCAATCTTCACTTGTATTCACCTGAATTTCATTATTTAAAACACAACCCGTTGTAGGCTGAATTAAATCCAATAACAAACTGAAGAAAGTCGTTTTTCCTGCTCCGTTATTACCCACTAATCCAAAACTCTGCCCTTTTGGAATTTCTAATGATTCTATATTCAATACGGTAGTCCCGTTATATTCTTTGGAAAGGTTATTAACTTGTATCATGATAATTGTGAATTTTTAGATAATCGTTTTAGATTGAACACTATTGAAGGTGATTTTATTAAGCCTTCTGTTTGTAAGCTGCAATGGTTTTGTATTTCTCCTTTTTATAAATTTTTTCTATTATTGAAAAAACGGTATTTCTAAACATAAA
>DATEOV010000092.1:0-4624 GCA_035273645.1 Flavobacterium sp.
AGAAAAATGGTAAAATTGCAGTAACAAGAAATACAATTATTTTACATGAACATGGTGGCTCTTCAAGAAATGATTTTGAAACAGAACACATCAGTAAAACTGAAGTTATCATTTCAAAACATGTCTATATAACCAATAACTTTAATTCATCAACAAAAACATTAGCACATGTTCTTTTAATAGTTTTTATACTTATAGAAAAAACCTTTTTATCGCTTTTAAGTTTATTTTTGTTTTTTAATTTGAAATTGAAAACAAATAGATACATCCTTAAAAATCTTTGTTCTTATTATTTTAATGCCATAAAAAATCAAACTTGGTTAAGTAAAAGATCTGTTAACTATCAAAAAATAAACTTATGAGAAATAGCAATTCCGAAAGATTGTCTGTCTTAATCATAACTTTAAATGAGGAAAAACATTTAAAAGCTTTATTATCCGATTTAGATTTTGCAGATGAAATAGTTATTGTCGATTCGTTTAGTACAGATGAAACAGAATTTATTGCAAAGGCTTTTCCTAAAGTAAAGTTTATACAGAATAAATTTGAAAATTTTTCTGCACAAAGAAATTTTGCAATCTCACAAGCTAAAAATGACTGGATACTGTTTATTGATGCCGACGAGATTTTAACCCCTGAATTAAAGCAAGAAATTATTGAAACATTAAAAAACAATCAAACCTATTCAGCTTACTTTTTTGAAAGAATTTTTATGTTTGAAAATTCTGTTTTAAATTACAGCGGCAATCAAACGGACAAAATATTCCGGCTTTTTAATAAAAAATCAGCGAAATATGATGAGAAAAGACTTGTTCACGAAAAACTAATCGTTAATGGTAAAATTGGTTTTTTAAAAAATAAACTAATTCATCATTCTTATTCTAGTTACAGTGATTATAGAGAAAAAATTATTTTTTACGGTAAATTTAAAGCTCAAGAAAAATTTATAAAAAAAGTAAAACCAACAGTTTTACATCAATTTTTCCATCCTAGTTATAATTTTCTTTATAACTATTTCATCAGATTAGGAATCCTTGATGGTAAAAAAGGAATAATTATTTGTTACCTAAATGCTTATTCTATTATTGTTCGATACAAAGAATTAAAAAAACTATGGAAACAAAATCAAAATCTTATTTCCAAAACTTAAGTTTCTTCTTCAATCGCTTCTTTCTGTTAAATCTTTCTTGAAAATCAGCAGTGTATTTCCAAAGAGTCTCAACTATCAGATCCTCAGATTCTCCTGAAATTTTTGCATATTCATTACTCATTACGGCTACCATTTTTTTTACTGGTGTTAATCGGCAAAGATTTTTCATTCGCAATTCAAACGACATTTCTTCATGAAAATTCATTCTATTCAAATCAACCAAGAAGAAATCATACTGCCCTTCAGTACTCTGTTTAATTAATGTATTTCCAGGAGAATGATCTTTGAATTCAATTCCTTTTTGATGCAAAGAATAAGAAAAACGGGTAAATTGGCGAAGAATATTTTCATGGTCTGGATAAGCTGGAATTTCGACCAATTCTCTATATGTTAAATCACATAGTAGATGTTCACTAGCATAATAACTGTCTTTCAGTCCAATCCAATTATAATTCTCCAAATAAGCAATAGGTTGCGGAGTTCCAATTCCTTTTTCCAACAAAAGCGTAGCATATTCATAAGATCGTCTTGCTTTAGATTTTCTAAAATATCTATAGGCAATTTTGTTAATCAAATTTGGAATTTTGAAAGATTTTATATTCATCGTCATACCTTCAAGTTCGAATAACTTGATGATATTTCTTTTGCCGTCACCAAAGAGATTCCCTGAAGTTTTGAAATTCGATATAGAAAGTAAGATTTTATTTTCTTTTGATTTAGCAGAAGGAGACAATATAAATTTCATTGAAAAAAATAGTTAGAAGGACAAAAGTAAGTATTGCATTCTAGACTTCAAATATTTTATGTAATTTTGCTTAAATTTCAACCCATGATTTACCCAAGTTGTACTTTAGTTACCCCTACTTATAATTGGCCAGAAGCATTAAATTTACTACTTCTTAGCATATTGGAACAAACTGTTTTACCAAATGAAGTAATTATTGCAGACGATGGCTCTACTGAAGACACCAAAAAATTAATTTCCGAATTTCAAAAAATATTTCCTGTACCTTTAATTCATATCTGGCACGAAGACATTAAAAACAGAAAGCCAGCGATCATGAACAAAGCTATTGCCGCCTCAAAACATGACTATATTATAGAAATAGACGGCGATATTATAATGAATAAGTATTTCATAGAAGACCATTTGAATTATGCACTAAAAGGGCATTATTTATTTGGTTCTCGAGTTAACATTAAAAAAGAATTTTTAGCAGAACTATTTTCAAAAAAGAAAATTCAATTTAACTTATTTTCCAAAGGAATTAAAAAAAGAGGTAGAACAATACGAATACCATTTTTAATGCGTTTTTCAAAAAGTACTCCTAGACGTTCATCAAAATTGAGAGGCTGCAATATGTCTTTTTGGAAAACGGATTTTATAAAAATTAACGGATTTAACGAAAATTTAGTTGGATGGGGAATCGATGACTCTGAAATGATTCAACGAATGCACAATATTGGAATACAAGGCAAAAGATTAAAGAACTGTGGAATTGCATATCATATCTACCACAAAGAACAATCCAGAAGTCAGCTTGACATCAATGATGAAATTTTAAAACAGAGTACAGAAAAGAAATTAACTTTTATCGAAAAAGGAATAAATCAATATTTATAACATGTTTGACATTGCCATAATTCTAATAAATTATAATTCTAGTAAACATACTATAAACTGTATTCAATCCATAATAGATAATATTTCCAAAAAAATAAACTATCAAATTATCATAACCGATAATTGTTCCGAAAAAGAGGACTATTTAACCCTAAAAGCCTTTTGTGAAACTTTTTCATTTCCAAATCTGGAACTTCACAGAAGCAATATTAACACAGGCTTTGGCGGTGGAAATATGTTTGGAGTGCAATATGCTAACGCAAAATACTATGCGTTTATAAATAACGATACTTTATTTTTAAATGATTGCCTGTCGATTCTAAAAAGTGCTTTAGACGATAATAAAAATATTGGCATTGCAGGAGCCCAAGCATATAAAGAGAATGGAGATTTTATGATTTCATTGGATCATTTTGCCTCGCCTGCAAGGGAGATTATCGGTCGGAATTTTCTTGAATTCATTAACCCAAAAAAATATCCTAAAAGAAAAAAAAAATATTCCGTTCCTACACAAGTTAACTTCATTCCTGGTAGTTTTATGTTCTTAAGAGCAGCTGATTTTAATGAAATTGGAGGATTTGATACTAATATTTTTCTTTATTATGAAGAAACTGATTTGTGTTTAAGATTAGAGAAAAAATCAAAATATGCTTATTTAATCCCAGACGCCAAATTCATTCATATCCATGGTGTTAGCACCACTCAATCTATAGCAATTAAGAAAGAACTAAAAATATCTCTATTATATGTAATCCAAAAACATTATGGCTTTTGGGCACATAAACTAGTTTTGTTTTTTCTTACCATTAAATATTTCTTTACTGGTCTTATAAAATCTAAAAACCGAGCACTCTTTTTATTAGTTTTAACTGGGGCACCTTTAACAAAATCATTAAAACTAATTCAAAAAATACACTTTATAAAATAACTTACATATGAATATTTTATTCTGTTGCCCAGATTATTTTGGTTTTTATAAAGTCATAGAAAAAGGGATACAAGACAATTTGAATACAAATGTAAAAACTATAGTTTTTACAGATTACAAATACAAAAGCATTTTTCAAAAAATTAAAAATTTTATTTATAAAACTTTTTTTAAAATTAATCTTAAAAAAACATTAGCCAGTAAAGAATATTTAAATTCCATCGCTGAAAATGACACTTTCGATTTTATGTTTATAATTTGTCCCGATTTCTTTACAAAAGAAGATTTGGAATACCTAATTAAAAAAGCAAAGTATTCAGCAGTCTACTATTGGGATAGTTTTGACAATATTCCAAGATACACAAAAACGATGTCTCTCTTCGATGCTTCATATAGTTTTGAACCCAAAGATGTTGAAAAATACAATTTGAATTTCTTAACTAATTTTCATCATGTCTCAAAGATACATCCTGAGCCAACAAATGATGTATACTTTATAGGTAGTTATGATGAACGATTTGAAGTCATTTTAAATATTTTGAATTATTTAAAAAGTAAAGAAAAATCCAGCAAAATCTACATACAGACTAGTAAGAAAAAGGTTCTAAAACAAAATCAAAATAAAGGAATAACGTTTATCAATAAACCAATTTCAATAGATGAAAGCGAAAAACTATTTCAGAATTCAAAAATCATCTTAGATGTGCAAAAAAAGATTCAAAATGGCTTAACTTTTAGAGTATTTGAAGCTATGGGAAATAGGAAAAAATTAATCACAACCAATACCGATATTATAAATTATGATTTTTATAACCCAAATAATATCTTTGTTTGGAGAGATGACACTCAAGAAATACCCGAATCATTTTTTGAAACTAATTATCAAGAATTACCCGAAGAAATTTTTAAAAAATACAGTCTT
>DATEOV010000093.1:0-2410 GCA_035273645.1 Flavobacterium sp.
TTATTTTTTTTTGGAAGCAAGATCTGTTCAGTAATAATCAAAAGTTCTCCAGCTGTCCACTATATTCCCGATTAACAAAAACTACGGCAAAAAAGCCTTGTTTTTCTAAATCGGGAGATGCCGTTTCCATCTGGGCTAAAGACAAGTTTAGTGCTTTTAGCAACTTTTCAAAAAAAAGTAAAAATCAATACTATGTCAATAGTTGTAGTTTAGGAATCAAATAAAAGTTAGAAGTATTTATATTAGACTAATTACCCTGAATTAAATTTTCATGATTCTTTCTGCGTTTATAATGGGTTTGCTTTAGATTACTTTCACCTGTAATGATGCTTATATTTCCATCAACTTCAAGCATGGCCAGTTTCACGTCTTTAAAATATTCTACACCATGTTCTCTCATAGCCTCTTTCAATTCATCCGAAGTGATATCTAACTTGCCTAAGTTTTTGAAATCTAAAGTCCCGTTATGAATTAGGATTTCAGGTTTTTCGAGCATGAATTCGCTGAACTTCTTATACCGATATATTAATTTCTTTAATATAAAATTAATAGCAAAAAGTATCGTTGCTGCAGCCAAACCTCCCCAAAGAGTTGTGTTATTTCCAACCATTGCATTTTGCACAGAGTTGCTTATTAGCAATATCAAAATCACATCAGTAGTATTGAGTTGAGATAATTCTTTTTTACCAAAAATACGCAACGCAATAACCATGAATAAATAAACAGCTGAACTACGAATAACAATATCTAGGTAGGGATTCATAGATTAGAGTTTGGATTTCAGATTTCAGATTTCAGATTAAGAATGTTAAACATCATTGTAGGTTTTTGTGGATATTTTTTTAGTATGCCTTCTGCAACCTGCTTTTCTGCTATCTGCTTCTGAAATCTATACTCTTTATTCTTTTTTCTAAAAATTTATTTTATCTTAAAGTTTTTCTCAATTGCCTTAATCATTTCTCCTGCAATATCTTTATTGGTGGCGCCTTCAATTCCTTCAAGTCCTGGAGAAGAGTTTACCTCAAGCAATAAAGGCCCTTTTGCGGAGCGAATTATATCAACACCTGCAACTTTTAAATCCATTGCTTTTGCGGCTTTTATGGCTATTCTTTTTTCTTCAGCAGTAACTTTAATTACCGATGCCGTTCCTCCCAAATGGATATTTGCTCTAAATTCACCCGGCATAGCTTCTCTTTGGATTGCGGCTACAACTTTACCGTCAATTACGAAACAGCGAATATCTTTTCCGTTGGCTTCTTTGATGAATTCTTGTACCAATATATTCGCATTAAGGCTTTTGAATGCGTTAATTACACTTTCTGCTGCCTTTTTGGTTTCTGCTAATACAACACCTTTTCCTTGAGTTCCTTCCAGTAATTTTACAATAAGAGGTGAGCCTCCAACCATTTTGATTAAATTATCAGTATCCAAAGGTGAATTGGCAAATCCAGTCGTTGGGATGTCTACACCGTGATTTAATAATAATTGCAAAGAGAATAATTTGTCCCTAGATTGTGTGATAGCTGTCGATGAGTTTAAACAATACACTTTCAAAGCTTCAAACTGTCGAGTTAAGGCGCAGCCGTAAAAGGTTATACTTGGTCTAATTCTAGGAATGATTGCGTCAAATTGATTTAATATTTTTCCACCGCGATAATGAATTTCTGGAGTTTTTGCATCCAGTTTCATGTAACATTCTTTAATATTCAAAAAATGCATTTCGTGTCCACGCATTTCACCGGCTTCCATGATCCTTTTGTTGCTGTATAGTTCAGGATTACTGGCTAAAAGTCCGATTCTTAAACCTGAGCTGGCTTTTTCTGAATTTTTATATAATTCAACAAGGCTTTCTGTAGTAGGCTGTCCTAAAAGATATTTTTGTTCCGGGTCAACCAATATTCTTCCGCTCATGGCTTCACGTCCCAAAAGCATTCTAAACCCCATTGAATCACGATTTGTAAGGGTCATTTCAATAGGCCATTTCGAATCTCCAATAGCGATTTGAGTTTGAATAACATATCGGTGTTCTCTAAAACCACTGGAACTTTTTACTATTCTTTTGTCAACCATTGGAGCTTCACAATGGATAACGGTCTTTGTGTTGTTCTGTATGGGATTGATGTCAAACTTTACCCAATTGGCGTCATTTTTTATAAATGGAGCAATATTGATGGCATGCAAAGCAGATGTTTTTGCGCCAGAATCGACACGAGCTTTAATTGTAGGGATTCCTAATTCTGGAAAAGAGCACCATTCTTCGCTACCCAGTATGACTTTATTTTGAAACATAAATTAATTTTGTTGATCTTTTTTATAACTATCAAATGTAGATATTTGTTTTTGAAAAAATACGATAATATCTTATAAAAAACAAACCCGTTATGTTATTAAAACGTAACGGGTTTGTTAT
>DATEOV010000094.1:0-4668 GCA_035273645.1 Flavobacterium sp.
TAAAAAGCAGGTTGGCATGTGGCGGTACAGCAAAAGATGGTTTTATCCTTTTGCAAGGAGATCATCGGGATATTGTTAAAAATTATTTGGTAGTAAAGGGTTTTAACGAATCTTCTATAGAAGTAATGTAAATTTATAAAATTAAGAAAAGACTTTTGTTAAATAGGCTTTCTTTCAATAAAGTTCTAAGATGGATAGATGATGTAGTACTATTTATAATTATTTTGGTAACGACTCTTTCCTTTTTCATAGGAGTCTTTTTAGTTTTTTTTACCCAAATTGGTGGTGAAGTTCAATGGTATAGCGATGTTCCTCTCGATTTCTTGATATTTGGCATTTTTGGACTTAATTCATTAAATTTCAATTTGGGATTTTCCTTTATGTTTTTTTGGGCTATTTACCTAGCTTGTTATTTGTTTTGTTACTTAAAACCAATTCCAATCATTCGCTTTTCTGCGATGGAAAAATCATTTAAAATGATTGGAATTGAAAAGATCAAAATCCATCGGGATAATTACCTTGCTATGACTATTTCTTGGTTTTCGGGCTATTTTGTACTTTCAATTTTGATTGATGTTATACAACAACTATTTGGTGTAACGTTAGGTAACCCATTAACAGCTAACCCAATATTGTCTTTTTTTTACTTGTCTGCGGCACCCCTAAATGAAGAAATATTTTTTAGGGTGATCCTTTTAGGGATTCCATTGTTCTTATTGTTTGTCCCACTTGGTAAAGGTTTATTCCTTTCAACACTTTATCATCCATACAAGAATATTTCTTATGAGAAAAAAAAATACACTACTATAGTAATAGCAATAATTATTGCATTGAATTCACTGGCTTTTGGGTTATCTCATGTATTATTTGGAGGAGGATATGAAATCGGAAAGATAACTCAAGCTGCATTGGGTGGCGTTATAATAGCCTGGCTATACTATAGATACAGCCTTTCTTCAGCTGTAACTTTCCATTGGATTTCTAACTTTGTATTTTTTGCTTATAGTATTTTTGGATTTTTTTTGTTCAAAAGCCCTTGGAACACTGAATCCGACAATGTATTCTTGGCCGTAATATCAGTAATTTTCATAGTAATGGGAATTATATTTTTGTATCGACTTTCCGAACAAATAATTAGAAAATATTTAAAAAAATCAAAAATATGAATTTGTTTATAATTTCAGGTGAGTTTTGAGTCCTTTATACCTATTTCTAATAGTAACCTCGGTGACACCAGCTGCTTCTGCTACATCTTTTTGAGTCTTATTTTCACCGTTCATTACACACGCTACATATAAGGCTGCAGCTGCTAATCCCATTGGATCCTTGCCAGCTGATATTTTACCTTCTTCTGCTTTCTTAAGGATTTCTAGAGCCTTTCTTTTAGTTTTTTCTGAAAGCCCTGCTTTGCTTGCTATCCTGGCAACACATTTTACTGGGTCAACTACTGGCATTTTAAGATCCAATTCTCTAATTAGTAACCTATAACATCTTGCAACGTCCTTCTTTTTTATGTTACTGGCATTGGCAACATCTTTTAATGTTCTAGGTGTTTCCGTATCTCTACATGCAGCATACAGTGCGGCTGCAACAAGCGCCGAAATCGACCTCCCTCTAACCAAACCCTTTTCTAATGCCTTTCTATATACGTAAGCTGCCTTCTCAATCACTGCATCACCAACTGCTAATTTATCTTTTAATCTGTCCAATTCACTGAATGCTTGTCTGAAATTTCTGTCAACTGGTTCATGGACCTGACTCCTGCTATCCCATGTTCTTAATCTTTCTATGGTACTTTTCATAGAAGCAGATAAAGGTTTGCCGGAAGCATCCTTATCCACTGGGCCAATGATCGTAGCCAATCCCATATCATGCATAGCTAGCGAAGTGGGAACTCCTGCTCTGCTTCTATCCTCATGTTCTTCTTTGGAAAAAGCTCTCCATTCGGGCCCTGTTTCTTCTATTCTCTCTGTAACTACAAAACCACAATTGCCGCAAAACATTTCCCCAGTTGAATTGTCTGTAACCATTGGACCTTTGCCACATCGTGGACATCGGTCACCAAACATTGAAATATCTTTTACCAATTTTTATCACCATAAAACTTATAAGCTAATTCCACATGTATTTATATCTTTCCTTACATATAAATATATCGGAAATTTTCAAAATAAATAATTTAATACTTTGCTTTTGTTCTTTTTCTCCTCTCTACCTTAGCGTATTTTTTGCTCTCGCTCCTTTGTGAACTGTAAGCATGAGTTCTTTTAGTACTTTTATTGCTCATGGATTAAACAGATAGGCGATTATTTATATACTATAGTTTTTCCAATTTAAAAGCTCAAACCTAAACTAATGAATTTATACTGCATTATTCATTGAGTACTTTATTCATGAGAAATAACTTTTACGTGCTGGCTTTTTTAACTGTACTTTTCACTTTAGTTCTCTTCTCTTCCAATTATTATGCCGTATTCGCGTTAAACCAGACTGGCGGATATGCTGACGAGGTTAAATTCATAAGGTTTTCTAATGAAAATGTAGCCTACCAAGAAGTCAGTAATGGTCACCTTGACACTTATTTCTTTCAAATTCCATTGCAACTTGTTGAATCAGCTAAAAAAAACCCAAATCTAGAAGTTTTCGAGAAAGAGGGTTTGTCATATGGTTTGGTATTAAATCCTTATAATGGAAACCAAACATTCAATCCTCTGTCGATCAAAGAAATTCGCTTTGCATTAAATTTCTTGATTGATAGAAACTTTATTGTAAATAATATTTTAAAGGGAATTAGTGATCCTATTGTCGAGCCATATGGACCTACCTCGCCAGAGTATCATAATGTGTTACCTGTAGTAGATCCATTGAAAATCCGCTATGACTCCAATTTCGCTACTAAAAGTATACAGGATGCGATGATAAAAGCCGGAGCAGTCATGGATCAAAACGGCAAGTATGTCATGAACGGAAAACCTGTAATAGTTAAGATATTGATCAGAAATGACGATTTGATAAGAAAATCATTTGGAGATTATGTTGCTTCTGAGATTGATAAAGCAGGCTTTACTGTTATTAAAGAATATGGTGACTTGACGAAAGCAAATACGATTGTTTATGGATCAAACCCTGCTGATTTAGAATGGAATATATACACGGAATCTTTTATATCCAGTTCGTTTTCAAGGTATAATCCAACAACTGTCAGTCAGATGTATGCCCCTTGGTTTGGAAATATGCCTGGCTCTCAAAATCCAGGCTTTTGGCAATATTCTAATTCAACTGTTGATAATCTTACACAAGCCCTCGTTTTTAACAATTTTACATCTGAAAAAGCACGAAATAGTCTGTTGCAGCAAGCAGAGGCTGTAGGTTTACAAGAAGCCGTGCGTCTTTTTTTCGCGAGATCCCTCGATCCATACATAGCCTCATCAAAAATTAGCGGTCTAATCAACGACTATTCAGCTGGTATCGCTAATAAATTATCATTAATGAATGCTATAAAGCACGATGTCGATAATTCTACTTTAAACATTGGAATGAAGGAGGTGTATCAAGGAGCATGGAATAATGTTAAGGGTTGCACGGACTTTTATTGTAGAATAATTTACTCACTTGTCGCTGACACTCCGACTATATCAAACCCATATTCTGGCGACCCCGAACCCTCTCGAAATAAATGGATAAATTTGTTTTCAAAAGGTCCAACCGATACTGTAGCAGTTGCAAGCGACGCCATTACGTGGAACCCCTACAATCAAAGTTGGGAGCACAGCAAAAATCAAAGTAATTCAGCATTAACCAAAGTCACGATGGAACCTTTATTTTCAAAATGGCATAACGGTAAACTTATGGATAAGTACGATCTCTTATACTCTTATTATTTTCCATTTGAATGGGCAACTGATACTAAAAACGATGATAAGACATACGATGCCGAGTATTCAAGCTTAACTTTTCCAACTCTATCTCTGATCAAAGGGATAAAGTTCTATGAAAACAATACTTTCGATACTTATGTTGATCTCTGGCATTATGACAAGAATTTAGTTCCCTCCTATGGGACTTTGTGGCCCTCCGAACCATGGGAAATTACGGCTGCAACAGAACGATTGGTAGCTGAAAATAAATTATCTTATTCAAAGTCGGATGCTAATATTAAGAATATAGATCAGTTATCTCTGATTCTTCCAGTGCAATCCGAAATGATTAAACAAGAATTAATCGAAATGTCTAATGAAAAATATATCCCCAATCCATTGAAAGGATTAATAAGTTTGGATTATGCTCTTGACCGCTACAAATCATCAATTGATTGGATTAACGCTCATCATAATGCGGTCATCGGGAATGGGCCTTATTATTTGGAATCTTTTAACCCTGCGGGAGGGGTCATATCCTTAAAGGCGTTCAGAGATAACACATATCCTTTCAAAACAGGGATATACTCTATCTACGAAAGGCCGCCTGAACTGCAGATAGTGAGTATGAATATTCCAAAGTTTCTAAAGATAGGGGAACCTTTTGATTTTGACATAAATGTAAATGTTAAAAATCAGTCTAATGTTGAAAATGGTCTAAAAGGAAAAATTGATTATTTTGTTTCTGACCGAAATAATAAAATCGTCGTAGAAGGATCTTCTTTGATAAATAGTTCCGTTACTAACCAAA
>DATEOV010000095.1:0-4122 GCA_035273645.1 Flavobacterium sp.
GCCCATTGTATGTTGTAGATGGTATTCCAATAGGATATGCATATGATCTTAACCCAAGTGATATTGAATCGATGAGTATATTAAAAGATGCTTCCGCTTCAACCATTTATGGAGCTAGAGCAAGTGCTGGAGTCATAATCATTACAACCAAAAAAGGAAAAAGCGGTGAGCCTCGTATTAACTACAATATGTACACTTCTAGTAACACGCTTAATCAAAATATTGATTTGTTAGACAAGTATCAAATGAACAAAGTCTTGATACAAGCATCCGCAAATGACAATGGAAATCCTGCTGTACCTGCTTATGCACTTGATGACACTAAATATGCAAATTCAGATTGGAGAGGCGAATATTTTAAAAGTGCCTTGGAACAAAAACATGATATTGATGTTTCTTCTGGTGGCGAAAAGGTAAATTACCGTGCGTCATATAGCCATTGGTCTAATGATGGGAATATTATAAATTCTGGGGCAAAAAGAGATAATATTCGATTGAATTCGGATATCAATTTTTTCGATAAAAGATTAAAAATTTCACCAATTTTGTCTTATACTCGATTTAACAATAAAGATTTTGAGGATGCTTCTGGTGATGGCAATGCTGGATTCTCAAACATCATGAACATATACAATCAATTACCACATAAAGAAATTTATGACGCAAATTCACCAAATGGGTATGCGACAGCACCTGCTGAATTAGGAATCGATGGAAATGGAAATCCTATTGGAGAAAGAATGCTCACAGACACTAGAACTAGCGACGATTATTTTCAAACGAATGTAACAGCTGACTTGAAATTATGGAAGGGATTATCCTATAAATTCACTATAGGCAATACGATTAAAAACGGTTTCAGTTACACTCAAATTAGTCCTTATGACTTTGGTCCACAAGCATTTGTTGAGAATGCAAGCAGATTCGAATCTAGATATAGAAATGAAAGTTCGGTTATTACTCATTTATTGAATTATGAGACAAAAATTGGGAAACATGATATTAAAGCATTAGCAGGATATTCTAGAGAAGAAAAAATATTCAAAGGCACAACTGCAGGAGGAAATCATCTATATTCACCACTGTTAGAAGTACTTTCAAAATTGGTTATTACAAGTGGCTCTGATTTTATAAGAGCCGGAGGTTGGAATTGGACCGAAAGGCTAGAATCGTATTTTAGTAGACTTAACTATAATTATGATGGAAAATATTTCATTCAAGGAAGTATAAGACAAGATGGCTCTTCAAAATTTGGGTCATTGAACAGAGAAGGAACTTTTTGGTCCGTTTCTGGAGGATGGGCTGTACATAAAGAAGAATTCTTTAAAAGCTCTTTTATAAGTGAATTAAAACCAAGAATGAGTTACGGAATTTTAGGAAATGAGGATATTCCTCCTTTTAGATATCTTTCTGGAATAAACATTGGAGAAGGACAATTGAATTATCCTTTAGGAAGTTCGCTAAGCCAGGTCGTTTCGGTTGGAGCAATTGCAACATCAGTTGGAAATGAAAACATAAAATGGGAACAAACTGCTACTTTCGATGCAGGTATAGATATCGGACTTTTAAATAATTCGATAACTGCCACTTTTGATTACTTTGATTCCGAAACTACCGATATGCTAGCACCAACACCAATACCAGCAACATCTGGAGTTATTGAGAACATTTACACCAATATTGCGACGATGCAGAATAAAGGGTGGGAATTTTCAGCCACTTATCATCATGCTGGCGAAAATGGCTTTAATTTTGATATTACTGGTAATATTTCACACACCGAAAATAAAATAATCAAACTTGGATCAGAGGATGCCGAAATACAAGACGGTTATGTTGATTTTAACAACAATCCAACCACTATTACAAAAGAAGGCTTGCCTGTTGCTTCATTCAATTTATATAAATCAGACGGTATATTTCAATCTCAAGCTGATATAAACGCACACACAAACAGTGATGGAGAATTACTGCAACCGGATGCACAACCAGGAGATTTAAAATTTATAGATACGGACAATAGTGGATCAATTGACGATAGCGATAAAGTTATCATGGGAAGCGGATTGCCTGATTATGATTTAGGATTAAACTTTAACGCTTCTTATAAGAATTTTGATTTTTCTATTTTCTTTAATGGTAAAATAGGACAAAATATGTATAATGGAGCAAAAATGTTTTTATACAAAGAGAATCGTTCCACTGATTTGTTATACGCTTGGACTCCTGGCAATACAAATACGGATGTATACAGAACCTCATTTAATGATGTTAATGGAAACTCCCGTGTTTCGGATTATTTCTTAGAAGACGCCTCTTTTGTGAGATTAAAAAACATCCAAATAGGATACACCATTCCACAAACACTTACTAGCAAAATAAAAATAAATCGTTTACGTCTTTATGCTGGAGCTACCAATATTTTAACTTTCACTAAATACAGTGGATTTGATCCAGATCTTACAAATGGATCTACTTTTAGTCGTGGAGTAGACAGAGGATATTATCCATTAAGCAGTTCGATTGTAATTGGACTTAATGTAGGTTTTTAATAAAAAGACGTGTAATCAAAAAATAAAAACATGAAAATTATATATAAATTATCAGCATTAGCGCTATTACTATCCGCTTCATTTTCCTCCTGTTCAAGTGATTATTTAGAATTAGAAGACAAGCAAAATTTAACAGAAACTTCCTTTTGGTCAACTAGAGATCATGCCATTCAAGGAATTACTGCGACTTATGCCGCTTTACAAGGATATGATGGTAGTAAATGGACTTTTTTCGAAGAATTGTACACTTCTATTGCATATAAAGGAGATGATTTAGACAACAATAAATCAGAATCCTATTCAAAAACAATAGCCAATTTTACAAATGGAACAGACGTAAGTGGCCCTTATAACCTTTGGGCGACTTGCTATGCGGGAATCGGAAGAGCCAATCAAGTAATTGAAAAAGTGCCTGGTATTACAAGTATGAGCAATCAAGAAAGAAATGAAATTATTGGGGAAGCTAAGTTTCTTAGAGCTTACCACTATTTTATGTTGGTTAATGCTTTTGAAAATGTCCCTTTGGTTTTAAAAATAGAAAAAGACTTAACCAAATTAAACGTTCCTCAAGCTAAACCAGAGGAAATTTGGGCACAAATTGAAAAAGATTTACAAGAAGCAGAAGTTGTTTTACCTACTGCTTATAATGATGACAATCTTGGTCGTGCAACCAAAGGGGCTGCAAAAGCTTTTTTGGGAAAAGTATTTTTATTTAGAGAAAAGTGGACTCAAGCAGAATCAAAATTCAAGGAAATTTATGGTCAGTATGCTCTAAATACTAATTATGAAGACAACTTTAATGGCAAAGCTGAAAATGGAACTGAATCTATTTTTGAAATCCAATTCAGTGGAGACAGAACACTTTCTGATGAACGTCAACCATTTAATTTTGAAGTAAAACCATATGCTGTTGATGGATGGGAATTATTTTATCCGTCTGATTGGTTAGTTACTGAATTAAAAAAAGATAAAAAAGCAGATGGTAGTTATTCAGATAGAGTATACGGGACTGTGTTTTTTGATGACCCAAAATCTGAAATATGGGATTTAAATTCACCTGCGAGTTTGGTTTCATATTCTAGCATTGCCTCAAGTTTAGCAAATCCACATTATTTCAAAAAATACGCCTACCCAACAGACAGAACAGGTGCCTATGTAGGAATCAATATAAACGTAATTCGTTATGCTGATGTACTATTAATGCTTGCTGAGGCTTTAAACGAAAACGGAAAAACCAATGAAGCAATCGAGAGAGTAAATGAAGTAAGAGCAAGAAGTGGAGCTGTCACTTTAGATCTAGGATCTAAATCAAAAGATGAATTAAGGGAATGGATTCGTAACCACGAACGTCCAATAGAATTGTCTATGGAATGGACCAATCGTTGGTTTGACTTAGTTCGTTGGGGACGTGGATCGACTGCAAAGCAATCTATAAAAGCAACACTTACAAATCACGCAAAACCCTTTGCAGGTAACTTTGTAGAGGACAAACACATCCGTTTTCCCATACCAAGTAAAGAGACCAGCATAAACCCATTGCTAATTCAAAATAATGGATATTAACTAATTG
>DATEOV010000096.1:0-3302 GCA_035273645.1 Flavobacterium sp.
AATTACGTCAACCCCAGCTGTATCCACAATTTTGGCCATAGTGAAATCATAGGCTGTAAGCATGGAAATTTTTTCGCCATTGGATTTCATGTCGATTAATGACTTGGTAGTAACTTTTTTGTAATCTTTTTTTATTGCAGACATTGGATTTATAAGTTTAATTCCGAAACGCTCGGTATTGATTTTATTTTGAGAGTGTAAAAGTAATAAATTGAATTTTTTTAAATTGAATTTTTATAAGGAATATCAAAAAGTTGGCTATAGAAATTATGGTATTACTATTTAACCAAACTATTTTAAAGAATTTCTATAACAAATAATTAAAATAACTAATTTTGAGAATTGAACTCACAAAATACAATTTTGAAAAATATCCTCATTATAGACGACGAAGAAAAATTGCGTCATCTTCTTGCCCGAATCATAAAATCTGAAGGTTTTGATGTCTTTGAAGCTTCGGATTTAAAATCTGGTTTTAAGAAATTAGAAGCAAATGATATTGATGTAGTGTTATGTGATGTCAAACTTCCCGATGGTAATGGTGTTGATTTTCTTCAAAAAATAAAAGCTGCTTTTCCTTTAGCGGAAGTTATTTTATTGACCGCCTTCGGCAAAATTTCGGATGGAGTTCAGGCTATGAAAAACGGAGCTTTCGATTATATTGTAAAAGGAGACGATAATGAAAAAATTATCCCACTGTTGTATAAAGCTTTGGAAAAAGTACAACTACAAAAGAAAGTCAAACAACTCGAAAAACGAATCTCCGATAAATATTCTTTTGACGGCATTATAGGAAAATCAAAAGGATTAGAGCAAGTAATTGATTTGGCCAAAAAAGTGGCTATAACCGAATCTACAGTGCTTTTAACAGGTGAGACAGGAACTGGAAAAGAAGTTTTTGCGCAAGCCATTCATGAAAATAGTAACCGGGTAGGGAAATCGTTCGTAGCACTGAATTGTAGTACTTTCAGCAAAGAAATTCTCGAAAGCGAATTGTTCGGACACAAGCAAGGTGCTTTTACAGGAGCCATTAAAGATAAAAAAGGTTTTATCGAGGAAGCTAATGGCGGGACTTTATTTCTGGATGAAATAGGTGAAATGCCACTGGAACTGCAAGCTAAATTGTTGCGTGTTCTGGAAACGAATGAGTATATCCAAATTGGAGATACGACTCCGAGGAAATCCAACTTTCGTCTGATTGCTGCGACCAATCGTGATTTGAAAACAGAAAGTGACGAACACCGTTTTCGTTCGGATTTGTATTTTAGATTAAATATTTTCGAGATTAAAATTCCGCCATTACGTGAAAGAATAAAAGATATTGCTCCTTTAACTAATTATTTTGTTGAGCAATTTTCATCAAGGGTGAATAAAAAGTTATTGACTATCGATGCCGATTTTATGTCTAAAATGGAAACTTACCATTGGCCAGGAAATGTACGTGAATTGAGAAACGTAATTGAGCGTTCTGTTATCCTAGTAAATGACGATGTTTTGACACAAGATGTTTTGCCTTATGAAATTCAGCACCAAATGGATAATACTAATAAAACATTGTCAGCTTTTTCAATGCAAAGCGTTGAAAAACTCCATATTCAAAAAGTATTGAACTATACCAAAGGTAATAAAGCCGAAGCAGCACGTTTACTCGAAATAGGCGTTGCAACCCTTTACCGAAAATTAGACGAATACAATATTCAATAAATCTATACCAAAGCTATCGTTTTGAGAAAAGCCTATCATTTTGATAGGCTTTTTTTATGCCCTTTTTTGATGAAAAACAGGTAATCCTATTAAAAACAATACTTTATGATTTTTTATTTTTTTTGGAATGTTTTTTGGCATAGGCGATACAGAAAATAAATACTAACTAATTATGAAAAATCAAGTCACCACTGTTTATAAACAAGCAGAGCGCTTTGCAGAAATCACAAAAACGGCAATCATTACCGGCAATATTAATCGAGCAAAAAAATGTTTGGCTTTGGCTGAGCGGCTGTTTGAAACAGGAAGTAATGAAACCAAAAATGCCATTTCGAATGTGTATGTTTTTTCGGTTTCCTCTTTTATGGAACTGCGTCATTGCACGATTTCTAATCTGTTTCCAAAATCATTGAAGGCAGAATACATCAAGCAAATCAATGCTTCAGGAGTTTAATCTAACCTTAATTTTTAATAAAATGATAATCACATTTCTTTTACTCGCATTAGGAGCTTTGCTTTTTGCGATCTGTTTTAAATCCGTCGAATTTTTTGATAAAATCTAAATCATGACAGCACTATTTATTATTGCACTTGCCGTATTCGGTTATTTGGTTTATGTATTAATCAAACCCGAAAAATTTTAAAAATGAAAAGGGCAGATAAAAAAATATCCATAGTAATCATGGCTTGGACATTAGCCTTCATAATGCTTATTATCTTTTTATAAAAGCCAAAAAAAATAATTTCTAATAAATAAAATATGAACACAGAATTTTTTGGAGTCATCAGTATTTTTATCGCCTCGATAGTTTTGGCTATTCCTGTAGGAAGGTACATTGCCAAAGTGTATTTAGGCGATAAAACTTTGCTTGATGCTATTTTCAATCCAATTGAAAAAATTATTTTCAAAATCAGTGGCATCAATTCCACTGAGGAAATGAACTGGAAACAACACCTGAAAGCGTTATTGAGTATAAACATGGTTTGGTTCTTTCTATGCTTTTTTGTTTTAATTTTTCAAGGAGGCTTACCGCTTAATCCAGACGAAAATCCATCCATGACCCCAGATTTAGCATTCAATACAGCCATTTCATTTGTTGTAAACTGTAATTTACAGCACTATTCAGGTGAATCGGGTCTTTCTTATTTAGGTCAGCTTATGTTGATGTTCCTTCAATTTGTTTCTGCTGGGACTGGAATGGCTGCAGCAGCAATGGTTTTTGTTGCCATGAGAGAGAAAACCACCGACAAATTGGGAAATTTTTATAATTTTTTCATCAAAAGTTGTACCCGTATTTTATTGCCACTTTCTGTTATTGTAGCTGTGGTTTTAGTATTTAGCGGCACACCGATGACATTTGAAGGGAAAGATAAAATCGTGAGTTTGCAAGGAGATACTGTTGAAGTTTCTCGTGGTCCGGCCGCTGCATTTATTGGTATTAAACATATTGGTACCAATGGTGGAGGCTTTTTTGGGGCGAATTCGGCTCATCCTCTAGAAAACCCTACCTATCTAACTAATGCAGTTGAATTGTGGGCACAATTAATCTTCCCGTTTGCAATGATATTTGCGTTAGGTTTTTTCCTTAACAAAAGAA
>DATEOV010000097.1:0-6794 GCA_035273645.1 Flavobacterium sp.
AAACCAGAAATGATTTTTCCAAAAGATTTCCAAATATTCAATGGTCTTTGTTGCTTTTGTATGTACTAAAAAACAACATCCACTAGGGATACCGTATATCCGACCTGTGGTAGGACTTGTGGATTTTAATTTTATATTTTAAAGAAAGGATGTCCATTTCTGTGTATTTAATTTTAAAAAGAATTCTGTAACCTGAAATCTAAATTCTGACTTCTGAGATCTTTATTCTATTCTCTTTACTCTATTTTCTAATTTCCCCTGTTTTTTTATCAAATCCATAGGGACAATGACGACAGCCACTTTTGCAACAATACCCTCTTTTCAAGTGGTATTTTTCTGTAAAGCATTTGTATCCTTCGGGAGTGTAATAAAAATCTTCTCCCTCAGTTAATTTATTTTCATTACTTTGTTCTGCCATTCTTTATTTATGCTTGAAATTCGCAATTAGGCGATTGTGTTTTTCTTTAATTTGGCCTAAATTGCCTGTACAAATCTATAAATTTTATAACCAATGTTTGTTATTGTTGCCAAATATTTAATTCCTAAAGGATATCGCGGGCTAACAGTCTTTCCTTTTGTGTTTATAAAATACGCTTTTGATTCCGAAAATAAAGTACTCGTCAATCACGAAAAAATACATATTAGACAACAATTGGAGCTACTAATCTTGCCTTTTTTTGTTTGGTATTTTGTCGAATATGCGGTACGTTTGCTGCAATATAAAAATGCCAATTTAGCCTATAGAAATATAAGTTTTGAAAGGGAGGCTTATGCCAATGAAACTGACTTGGACTACTTTAAAAAGAGAACATATTTTAGTTTTTTAACCTATTTAAAAACTAATAAACCCTAAACTTTGAACCAGAAAATAACATACGACTTGTCTAATGGAATTTCTCTTGAAATAAAGCGGGAAGATTTACTTCATCCCTTTATATCTGGGAATAAATTCAGGAAACTAAAGTACAATTTGCTTCAGGCAAAAGCCGAAAATCAGGAAACGGTACTGACTTTTGGTGGTGCTTATTCAAATCATATAGCGGCGGTAGCTTATGCAGGAAAAGAGCAGGGTTTTAAGACCATCGGAGTAATTCGCGGAGATGAGTTGGGAGATAAAATTGCCGAAAATCCAACCTTGCAATTTGCCCAAGAATGTGGCATGCAATTCGAGTTTGTAACCAGAGAAGCCTATCGATTCAAAACCGAACCTGATTTTATAACTGACCTAAAAAATAAATTCGGCTCATTTTATCTTGTCCCAGAAGGTGGTACCAATGAATATGCAGTAAAAGGTTGTGAAGAAATACTAACTGAGGAAGATGCTAAGTTTGATTATGTATGTTGTGCGGTAGGAACGGGAGGTACTATTTCGGGGATAATCAACAGTGCATTGCCACACCAAAAAGTTTTGGGATTTCCAGCATTAAAAGGAGACTTTTTAAAAGATGAAATTCGTAAATTTGCGACCAATAAAAATTGGGAATTAATAACCGACTATCATTTTGGGGGCTACGGAAAGGTAAATGAAGAACTGATTCAGTTTATAAATCAATTTTATAAACAAACACAAGTTTCATTAGACCCCATTTATACTGGAAAGATGGTTTTTGGCGTTATAGATTTAATTCAGAAAGGCTATTTTCCTCATAATTCCAAAATTCTATTGATTCATACAGGAGGATTACAAGGAATTCAAGGAATGAATGCGCTTTTGAAAAGCAAAAACAAAACATTGATAGAGGTTCAACAATAAAAAAAAGTAAAACATAACACCCAAATCCAGCTGCATGTTTAAAAAAATAACTTTATTTCTTTTAATTGGGACTATCATCGGATGTGGTTCATCGAAACCAACTATTGTTACTACAAAAAAACCGGTGGGATGGAAGTATTCAAAACCAATCCAAAACGGCAGTAGTAGAGAAAAGACCCCATCTAATTCAAAAGCATTAAGTACAAATGAAGTAACCAGAGCCTACATCGATCAATACAGTGGAGTTGCGATGAGCAATATGAAATCCTATGGAATTCCTGCCAGTATTATTTTGGCACAGGGAATTCTGGAATCAGGTGCAGGACAAAGTGATTTGGCAATGAACGCCAATAATCATTTTGGAATAAAATGCCATAACGATTGGAGAGGTGATAAAGTCTATAAAGACGACGATTCTGCAAATGAATGTTTTCGAAAATATAATCAAGCCTCTGAATCCTACCAAGATCATGCGATGGTATTGACGGGTAAAAAAAGATATTCCAATTTGTTTACATTATCCAAAGGCGATTACAAAGCATGGGCAAAAGGCTTGAGAGAAGCTGGATATGCAACAGATCCAAGATATCCTGAAAAACTAGTAAGTTATATAGAATCATATAATTTAAGTCAGTACGATGCCAAAGTTTTAGGTAAAAAGATGGCAAAGGAAGAATCCAAAGTAATGCTTCAGGATAATTTTGACGCTGATGAAGCCAGTTTATATGAAATCCAAAAAGGTGATACTTTTTATTCCGTTTCCAAAAAATTCAATTTAACAGTAGAAGAATTAAAACAGAAAAATAATCTAACAGAGAATACACTTTCAATTGGACAGAAGTTGATAGTGAAATAAGTTTACAGTATTCAGTTTTTTAGTATTCAGTCAAATATAAAATCTGAAGCGAAAAATTTAAAATTTAAAATCGTAATGATATACCAAAGAAGTAGTCAGCTTTTTGCTGAAGCAGAAAAAGTAATCCCAGGGGGAGTAAATTCACCAGTAAGAGCTTTTAAAGCCGTGGGAGGTACACCAATATTCGTAAAAAGTGCCAAAGGGGCGTATTTGTACGATGAAGACGGAAACCGTTTAATCGACTATATCAATTCATGGGGACCAATGATTTTGGGTCATGCCTACGAACCTGTTGTTGAAGCCGTAATTGAAAAAGCCAAATTAGGAACGTCTTTCGGGATGCCAACAGAATTGGAAACACAAATTGCAGCACTTGCTGTATCTATGGTTCCTAACATTGACAAAATCCGTTTTGTGAATTCGGGTACTGAAGCATGTATGAGTGCGGTGCGTTTGGCTCGCGGATTTACAAAAAGAGATAAAATTATCAAATTTGCTGGTTGTTACCATGGTCATTCCGATTCGTTTTTGATTCAGGCGGGTAGTGGTGCTGTGACTTTTGGAACTCCAAACAGTCCAGGTGTAACAGCAGGAACTGCCAAAGATACTTTGCTTGCCAAATACAATGATTTGGAAAATGTAAAGACTTTAATCGAAGCCAACAAAAATGAAATTGCCGCTATAATTGTAGAGCCAGTTGCCGGAAATATGGGATGCATTCCGCCGGTTAAAGGGGTTCTAGAAGGATTACGTGAGTTGTGTACTGCTAACGGAATTCTGCTAATTTTTGATGAGGTAATGACTGGTTTTAGATTGGCCAGAGGTGGAGTTCAAGAATTGTTCAACATCAATGCAGATATCGTTTGTTTCGGAAAAGTGATTGGGGGTGGATTACCTGTTGGAGCTTTTGCTGCTCGTGCCGAAATTATGAATTACTTAGCACCATTAGGACCAGTTTACCAAGCGGGAACGTTGTCTGGGAATCCATTGGCAATGGCGGCAGGATTGGCAATGTTGCAGGCATTGGATAATGACCGTGAAATTTTCAAAAGACTGGAAGAGAAAACCACTTATTTAGGCGCAGGAATCGAAAGAGTTTTGAAAGCGAATAATGTCGTTTTCACCATAAATCAAATAGGGTCTATGATTTCGGTTCATTTTGATGCAAATCCAGTAACTGATTTTCAATCTGCTGCTGCAGGGGATAATGAAACCTTCAAGAAATTCTTCCACGGATTGGTAGCCGAAGGAGTTTATATAGCTCCATCAGCTTATGAAACTTGGTTCATCACCGATGCGCTGACTTATGAAGACTTGGATTTTACTATTAATGCAATAGATAAAGTTTCTAAAACGTTCTAAATAACGTCAAATAATAAAACATAAATTCCACTCATTTGCCCAAATTAATTGGTGCAAATAAGTGGAATTCATATTTGGGGTCAAAAAGGATTCAATCAAAATTATTCTCTACATTCCTCCACTTCTTCTTTCTTTCATTTTTTCTTTGTTTTCTTCTCTTATTGCAAGCCATTTTTGATATTGGTCGGCAGATAAGATGACTTTCATTTTAGCTTCAGTATCTGCTTTTTCGGCTTGCATTTTATTTTTAAAAGCTGTTCTTTCTTCGGGAGTTAGTTTTTCTCCACTGGCTTTTCGGGTGTCTTTTTGAGTTTTTAGATCTTGGGCTTTGGCGCTTTTCTCAGCCAAAATTTTAGCTACGGCTTCTTGTTGTTTGGCATCCAAAGTCAATTCTTTGGTTAGATGAGCCAAATGTTTTTGCTGACGTTGTTCTGGAGTCATTTTTTCCATGCCGGCTTTGTTTTGTTGTGGGGTGGTTTCTTGTGCGAATCCAGTCAATCCTATTCCCAATACTAAGGCAATAATTAAATTTTTCATATTGTTTGTTTTTAAGTTATAGATGTAAGATGGTTGTAATAGTCAATGGTTTAATGCTTTAACGTTAATTTGTGAAAAACTGACATATGTCATTTATAATTTAAAATGCTGTGCTATCTTTGCATCGTGAAAAACTTCGTATTCATACTCATCATTGCTATTTTTCTAAAGCCGATTTTTCCGGTTATAGAATACGTGGTCAATTATGAATACATTTCAAAGGTGCTTTGTGAAAACAAAGCAAAACCAAAGATGAATTGTAACGGAAAATGTCATTTGATGAAAGAAATGGCCAAGGCTGCCGAAAATGAAAAGCCTGCATCTTCCGATAAAAAAGGATTTTCTCCTGTTGTTGAACTACTGTTTTTTCAAGAAATCAAAACTTTTTCTATTGCTTCTGTACCATTTTTGGATAAAGAAAACAATAATAATACTTATTCAAATTTATATTCCAATTCCCATTTGGAATCCCTTTTAAGACCGCCCATTTTTATTTCTTAGATTTTATTAAAAACACTTTTGTGTCAATAATTGCAAATGGTATTCATCGTTTGTGAACGTTGTTACGCACGCACCCATTTTAAATAAATTAAGAAATAACTAAATAATGAAAAACATAATAAATAAAGCAATTGCTATTTTGGCAATGGGCACTGTATTGGTTGGCTGTTCTAATAATAATGATGATGATGAAGTAATCTCAGGTACTGGGAAATTAGTAGTGGAATTTGATAATGCCTTTGGATCAAATGACTTGATTTTGAATACACAGACCAATACAACGTCACAAGCAGAAGTTTTAAAAATTAGCCAAATAAAGTATATCATCAGTAATATAGTTTTGACCAAAGCAGATGGCACGACGCTTACCTATCCAAAAAATGACAGCTATTTTATTGTTGATGAAGCGACAGACGATAGCCACGAAATCGAATTGGAAAACATTCCTGCAGGTGATTACACCAAAATAAAATTCGGAATTGGAGTAGACAAGGCACAATGGGAATTGGGTGCTACAGGTCAGGGAGATTTCCTTACTCAAGCACAGGATGCAGGAATGTTGTGGAGTTGGTCTGCTGGGTATAAATTTATAGCTTTCGAGGGAACTTTCACATCTTCTTCAGTAACTACAGATACTTCATTTATGGTGCATACAGGACAAACTGGAACGGACTATAATTATACAGAAGTGACCTTGACTTTGCCTTCAAATGCTTTAGTGAGAACCACAATTACTCCTGAAATCCATGTTATCGCTGAAGTGTCTAAAATCATTGACGGAACTAATAAAATCAAACTTTCAGACAACAATATGGGAGGAATGGGAGCCATGATTATGGGAGGTGCTCAGTTGCCTTTGATTACTGCCAATTTAAACGGAATGTTCACAGTAGCCCACGTACACAACGACTAATAAGTTGCTTGATTTTTAGGAGCAGAAGATTGGTTTTCATAACAACAATCCTCCCGCTATCGCCTTTATTCCATCTTGTAGAAAAAACAAGCTGGGATATCGGCTCAAACGTAGTTCACTGAACTCCTATGAAAATAGAAGCTAAGTGAAGTAATCGGGGCTAATCCTGAACTTTAGTAATTCTTTCAACATTCAAAAAAACATGAAGAGAATATATTTTCTGTGTTTAATTATACCATTATTTTTAAGTTGTTCCAATGATATTGATGACGACTATATTGATGTACCATTAGCATTTACGGTTCCGTCCAATTTTCCTCCTTTGGCTTACAATATAGCATTGAATCCGCCAACAGAGAAAGGATTTGAACTCGGTAAAAAGTTGTTCTACGACGGAAGATTGTCTTCGGATGGATTGGTTTCCTGTGGTTTTTGTCACATTCAGGAAAATGCATTTACGCATCATGGTCACGTTTTTAGTCACGGAGTAGGTGATAATATAGGGACAAGAAATACACCACCAATTCAAAATTTAGGTTATCAAACGACTTTTATGTTTGATGGCGCAGCTTCACATCTCGATTTGCAACCCATTATTCCGTTCACGAGTTCAATTGAAATGAATGGTAATTTTACTGATGCCATTGCTATGATGAAGTCCGATGCGACGTATCAAAAATTGTTTGCGTCCGCATTCAAGGACGGACAAATAAATTCCGAGAATATGCTCAAAGCACTGTCGCAATTCATGCTGATGGTAACTTCCAGTAATTCGCGTTTTGACAAATTCCGTCGCAAGGAATCGGATGGAGATTTGACTACAGAAGAACTGGCTGGTTATGATATTTTCAAAGCCAAATGCAGTTCCTGTC
>DATEOV010000098.1:0-2447 GCA_035273645.1 Flavobacterium sp.
AATGGTTTTTGCAGTAATCCTAATCATTTCAGCACTATCGTTCTTTCCAGCATTGGCTTTAGGACCATTGGCCGAATACTTTACATTAAAATAATAAAAAATGACTAAAAATAAATCCAATTCATTGTTTGAAAGTAAGCAGGTAAAAGAGGCCTTAGTGCAGTCTTTTGTCAAGCTTAATCCAAAAATAATGTTCAAAAACCCGGTAATGTTTACCGTAGAAATAGGCACTGCCATTATGTTTGCCGTATGTATTTCCATTTTGTTTGGAGCACAGGATCAAGGCAGTTTTGCTTATAATCTTATTGTCTTCTTAATTTTATTGTCGACGCTTTTATTTGCCAATTTTGCCGAGGCGATTGCCGAGGCCAGAGGGAAAGCGCAGGCTGACAGTTTGAGAAAAACACGTGAAGAAACACCTGCAAAACAACTTTTATCCAATGGAGAAATTAAAAGCGTAAAATCTTCTGATCTAAAAAAAGGAGATGTTTTTGTATGCGAAGCCGGAGATTTAATTGCTACCGATGGGGAAATCATTGAAGGTTTGGCCACTATAGACGAAAGTGCAATAACAGGTGAAAGTGCTCCCGTAATTCGGGAAGCCGGTGGCGATAAGTCATCTGTAACTGGAGGAACCAAAGTTTTATCGGATAAGATCAAAGTGGTTGTAAGCTCAGAACCTGGTGAAAGTTTCCTAGATAAAATGATTGCTTTAGTGGAAGGTGCGAGTCGTCAGAAAACACCAAATGAAATTGCTTTGACGATTCTTTTGGCTGCCTTTACTTTAATATTCGTGATTGTCTGCGTGACTTTGAAACCTTTTGCAGATTATGCGAATGCACCAATTACCATTGCGGCTTTCATTTCTCTTTTTGTATGTTTAATTCCAACGACCATTGGAGGTTTACTTTCAGCAATTGGAATTGCGGGAATGGACAGGGCATTGCGTGCTAATGTAATTACCAAATCCGGTAAAGCAGTGGAAACTGCCGGTGATATTGATGTATTGCTTTTGGATAAAACAGGGACAATCACCATTGGGAACAGAAAAGCGACCAATTTTTATCCTGCGAAAGGGATTTCGGAAGATGATTTTATCAAGTCTGCGGTATTGAGTTCACTTGCAGATGATACTCCAGAAGGAAAAAGTATTGTGGAATTGGCTGGACCGGATATGGCAAGCAAATTATCTATAGAAGGGGCAACTTTAATAAAATTTACTGCCGAAACCAGAACAAGTGGTGTCGTTTTAAAAGATGGAACCAATATTAGAAAAGGGGCTCAGGACGCTGCAAAAAATATCGCACTTAAAGCAGGAAATATTTTCCCTGAAGATGTTGCAGAAAGAGTTATCGCTATTTCTTCAAAAGGAGGAACACCATTGGTAGTTATCAAAAACAATGAAGTCCAAGGTGTTATCGAACTACAGGATATTATCAAAAAAGGAATGAAAGAACGTTTTGAACGTTTGAGAAAAATGGGTGTAAAAACCGTGATGGTTACAGGAGATAATCCTTTGACTGCCAAATTTATTGCAGAGGCCGCTGGTGTCGATGACTTTATTGCCGAAGCCAAACCTGAGGATAAAATGAATTATATTAAAAATGAGCAACAAAACGGTAAACTCGTGGCGATGATGGGTGACGGTACCAATGATGCTCCAGCTCTTGCGCAAGCCGATGTTGGTGTGGCAATGAACAGCGGAACCCAAGCTGCAAAAGAAGCAGGAAATATGGTGGATTTGGACAATGATCCAACCAAGCTGATTGAAGTTATTGAAATCGGAAAACAATTGTTGATGACAAGAGGCACACTTACCACATTCTCGATTGCCAATGACGTAGCCAAATATTTTGCGATTGTTCCAGCTCTTTTCATTACCGCTATTCCGGCTCTTGAAGGTTTGAATATTATGCATTTGCATAGTCCGGAAAGTGCTATTTTATCTGCGGTGATTTTCAATGCAATTATCATTCCAATACTAATTCCACTTGCTTTGAGAGGTGTTGATTATAAACCAATCGGCGCGAGTGCCATCCTGAAACGAAACTTATTGATTTATGGTTTGGGCGGGTTGATTGTTCCTTTTATTGGAATCAAAATAATCGATTTGGCTGTGGCCTTATTTATGTAGGGGGAAAGATGCTAAGATTCTGAGATGTTAAGTTTCTAAGTTTTCGTACTGGAAATATTCTTAAGGAATCAGTATTTTAAAAATCTCAGAATCTTATAAATTTAGTGACTTAGAGCAATGTCATTAAGTTAAGGATTTCTCTCTAAAATTTATTTAAATATAACTCTCGCAGAGACGCTAAGACGCAAAGAAATCGGTTCTAAATTTTGCGCCTTTGCGCCTTCGCGAGAATAATTAAAGTTTAACTTAATGACATTGGACTTAGAGTCTTAATTAAAAACAAACAAAAATGAAAAACATATTTTCAATATTA
>DATEOV010000099.1:0-3158 GCA_035273645.1 Flavobacterium sp.
GAAAAGAAAAACAGCCACAAAGGCGTTGATTAATGAAATAGAAAATTTTAATACTCGCAAAGAGGATGAATCTGAGTTAGCTGATAATTCTAATAATCTAGAAGCAAAACAACTCAAATCCAGTTCTAATCCTCTCTATCCGAACAATAGTAGCCTTCCTAGTCCAACTAAATCTGAGAGTGAGTTTACCGCTACTATGAATTCTAGTTTTTGGGAAACGCAAAAAAAAGAAGATTTTAATCCAGATGAACCGCTTAATTACAGAAGTGGTATATCTGTTCTAACTAACTAGTAAAAGAATTAATCCAATTTGCTCTAGTTAAAATTTTGAAATAATATTGCCCTCAATTACTAGTTGACAGGTTAATTACGAGTTGTTTAATATAATCGACAATTTTAAGCAATTGAATTGCTATTAAAAGTATTTATTTTTTTGATCGGATTATAAATGACAGGATGTATTTTTCTAGTCGATTTAGATGGCACCTTAACTCGACGTGAACTTTTGCCACTTATTGCTAAAAAGTTCAACCTAGAAGAAACTATCAAAGAGTTAACCTACCAGTGTATACGAGGAGAAATTCCTTTTGTAGAAGGTTTTTTGCGAAGAGTTGAGATACTAAAATCTATCCCTATCAGCCATATACAAGAAATTATAGAAAGCGTATCACTTAACGAAAGTCTAGTTAGCTTTATGCAAAACAATGCAGATAGGTGTTATGTTGTCACGGGAAACCTTGATGTGTTGGTAAAGCCCTTATGTGATAAATTGAAAATCTCTTCGTATACTTCCATAGCTATTCATAAAAATGACTTTATTCAGGGTGTGAAATCTGTTTTAAATAAAAAACAGGTTATTGAAAAATTGAGAAAATATTTTTCCAATAGGCGATTTGTCGCTATTGGAGAAGGGCATAATGATGCTGAAATGATGGGTTTAGCCGATGTAGCCATCGCCTATGGTTGTGTGCATCCACCGGCAAATTCTGTTATGGCGACGGCTTCGCATGTCATTTTTGACGAGGAAATTTTATGCAATTTTCTAAAACAGCTGTCTTAAATTGTGCAGGTCTTGGAAGCCGTTTAGGTCTTGGTAGAACGAAGGCATTGCTTTACCTAGAAGGGAGACCTTTAATTCATTGGCAATTAGACTTGCTTAAAGAGGTAAAAGATGTGCGTATTGTCATTGGCTTTGAGGCTCAAGAAGTTATAAATACTGTTTTAGCGATACGAAGTGATGTCTTATTTGTTTTTAATCATGATTATTATTCAACCAAAACAGGCTTTAGCTTGGCTTTAGCGGCCGCATATACTGATAATTTTGTCATTTCATTAGACGGAGATTTATTAGTTCACCCTGAAGATTTTAAGTATTTTTTGTCACTTGACGAGGAATGTTTAGCTTATACTGAAATTAATACCGATCAACCTTGTTATATCGAACTTGAAAATAAAAATAATAAAGAATATATCACTCAATTTACGACGAAAAAAAAATCCTATGAATGGACTGGATTAGTGCAAATACACGCTTCAAAAATAAAACCGACTAATTCACATATCTACAAAATGCTTACCCCTTACTTACCTTTGCCCGCAGTAAGAATTAAATCACAAGAGATTGATACTTTATCGGATTATAACAGAGCAATACATTGGTTAAGAACTGTTTACCCAAAAAACAACGAGGAAAACTATGTTGAGCAAGGAGAAAATCGAAAAATTTTGGCAGAGTCGATCTGAATTAAAAGATCCAAGATTGGCTACTCACTTTAAACACGATGATGCACTTCACTATGATTTAAATTTTATTTTAAAATATACCTGTTCGCAGGACCAGGTATTAGATCTAGGTTGCGGCACAGGTGCTATCACTAACGCATTAGAACCGCATGTAAGTAAAATAATTGCAGTAGACAAAAGTGCTTATTTTCTGGAATTTTGTATTGATTCACCAAAAATAATAAAAAAAACAGCTGATCTTCCTAATTATTCTGATAATAATCAATATGATTTGATATTACTTTTTGGTGTTCTAAATTATTTAAATGATAGAGAGGTTTCTCAGCTTTACAAAATCTGCTATGACCTTCTAAAAGAAAAAGGTAAGTTATTAATTAAGCATACATGCGGTATCAACCAAAATGTACTTGTAGATGATTATTCTGAAACATTAGGTCAGCATTATCATGCTTTGTATCGTTCTCTTATTAATGATCGTAATTTAATGTCAGAATTTTTCCAAAAACATTTAGTCGTAGATATTTACCCTGCTCATCTTAATCCTTGGGAAAATACCCATTTTTATGCCTTTGTACTAGAAAAATGAGTTTTATGATTTTTCCTGTAACTCAACTGTTCAAAAAAATTGGCTATTATTTTATATTACCTATAAAAATTTTAAAAAAGCTTATACTTCCTGTTAAAGATCAAGATCTTGATAATGATTTAGCCTGTAAGCGTATTTTTAGAAGAAACAAACTAGATATTATTCTTGATAATCATTATTCACCTGAAGAGGGAAGAGATTTGTTAAATATTTTTTTAAAAGTAAAAAATTCTTTTTCCATTAATAATAATAACATAATTATTTCCAGAAACTCTTCATTGAATGGATATTTAACAACGATAATTAATCATCTGAATTTAAAACCTATTGCGCTCTGCAAAGATTTTAATCTTTTTTTACTGAAATTATCAAAAGTTTCAACAATTTATTTACTGGATCCAAGTTTTTCTCTTTTTCTTTTTAGAGATATTCCTTATTTAACTAAACTAAGAATGAACTGCCAAGATGAATTAATTATTGCGATAAAGATTTATATTCCAGGTAAAAAAATAGTTAGCCTCGGAAATTTTAAAAGAAAAAATTATGTTAAGACCTTTTATGTTGAAAAAGATGAGTTATATTATACCGATCATTATATAAGGTGGTTTTTGCATAATATAGGATTCTTTGAAGTATTAGGGCCTTTTACTACCACCTATCCTAGAGAACATTGTATACGAAGCCGCTTAATTGCAGAAAATGGACACTATGCTATTACTTCCGATAAAAAAATACATCCTACATTTAAAGGTATCTCTATTTACAGGGCTAGTACAAAAACTTTTTTCAATTACTTAGAAAAACTTTCAAATGAAAACTAGATTATATG
>DATEOV010000100.1:0-11418 GCA_035273645.1 Flavobacterium sp.
TCAGCTTCTTTTTGTTTTCCTTTTGACAGCAAGGCTAATCCGAAAAATCCATTCACCATAGACCAACTGCCTCCATTATGAAACTCATTGGGGAAATTCCTAAATTCGTACTTGCAATTGTTTTTAAGAAGATTCCAATCCAAATCGGATTCATATATAGGAGGCCAAAAAGCTGGCAACAAACACAAAGGCATTTTATTTTTCAGCTTTAAAGAATAGTCCATTATGGAATTCTGAAATTCATTTGACCCGATATTTAACATCAAAGCCAACGAATTGGCAAAAGCATCAAATTGGGTTTTGTATCCTGCCGGAGAAAAAGAGCAAGGCATATAATCTTTAATATTTACTTCCTTATACGCTCTTTCGTGGTATTTCTCTCCAACAGAATGAGGAGTAAAATTACATTCTATTTGAGCTGTTATGATTTCAATTTTGGTGGTTAAAGAGTCATTCTTTACAAAATGATTAAAACTTTTCAAAGCCCAAACCCGAAGCAACTGATCGTATAAAACATAACCATCCGTAATATACTCGTCAGCCCAATTACCGGATAAAGGCACATACAAAAGTCCTTTATTATTAAATTCCCAAGCTTCAAGCAACTGTAAACATTTCTCAATATTGGTTTCGTATTTTTTTACAAAAGAATGATCTTTGGTATGAAAAGCATATTGACAAATTCCAATTACAAACCAAGTTACTGCATCGACTCTGCCTGCAAGACCACCATAACTTACTTCTACGCCTTCTTCACTAGTCATTACATTGGAAGGGATTGTCCCATTATGATGTTGATTCCTTGCTAAAGTCTCTAATGTTTTTCGAAAAGTCATTATCAAATTTTCATCTCCAGATGCTAATGCTGCCAAACCGCAGATTACACCGTCCCGAGCCCAAACTCTTTTGTAATTTGAAATGTTTTGAGCACTCGCCAAAAATCCTTCAGAGGAAGAAACTTTTTGAAGTAATTCGATTGCTTTATTATATGCTAAATTATTCACTGATAACTTCTTTTTTGGTTTTGATAAATAGGGTAAAAACAGCACTTAAAATCAATAAAATGCCAGCAAATGTTATTGCAGATCGTGGATCATTATTTAAAAAATGCTTTAAAATATATCCAAAACTAATAGTTTGGATAAACATTGGAATTACAATCATCATGTTAATGATTCCCATATAAACACCGTATCGTTCTTTTGGAATTTGCGAAACCACCATTAGGTATGGAATTCCCATCATGCTAGCCCATCCGATCCCAAAACCGGTTATGGCAGGAAATAACAGGTACTTATTCTCAATGTGTGGGAAAAGTAAAAATCCAATTGCGGCCAAAATCAAGCATGTAAAATGAACCATTTTTGCTGAATACTTTTTTGCAAAATAGACCAATGCAAAGGCAACCAAAAAGGTTACAACATTATACCAGCCATTTACCAAACCTGTCCAACTCACAGCTTCTCCATACAACTTCATATCTTTTTGAGGTGTAGTATGCCAAACCGAAAGCGCTATACTTTTTGAAGAGTTTTGCCAATAACAAAAAAGAGCATACCATTGAAATAAATAAACCAACGCAAGTTGCCACATTACTTTGGGCATGTGCTTTACTGCTTTTGCAATATCAATAAATGGTGTAAAAACATTTAATGGTTCCGATTTCATCAATTTTAATTCTTCCTCTGAAGGAGGAATTTCCTTAGTTGTATGTGAACTCCACCAAACCGATCCAATAGAGCAAACTGCACCCAGAAAAAAGGAGGCAAAAACCCAAGTTGGTAGTTTCCCTGTTGTTCCAATAAAAATAAGCGGAAAAATAAATAATGAAACATTGGCCAGTGTTTGTCCAAACCCTGTAAAAAAACTTTGTGCCTGAAAACCAGTTGGTTGTTGCGATTCATCTAACTTGTCGGCAATAAAAGCTCGATAGGGCTCCATTGCGGTATTATTTCCTACATCTAATATCCACAGCAAACCGGCAGCCATCCATAATGAACTGCTAAAAGGATAAAGGAACAGCGCCAAACTGCAAATCAATGCACCTATAAAAAAATATGGTTTTCGTCTTCCTCCAAATTTTGGAGACCACGTTTTATCACTCAAAGCACCAATTATAGGTTGAATTAACAATCCAGTTAGTGGTCCGGCAAGATTGAGTATTGGCAACTCATCTGGACTTGCCCCAAGAAAATCATAAATTGGATTTACAGCACTTTGCTGCAACCCGAAACTATACTGAATGCCAAAAAAACCAACATTCATGTTGATAATTTGCCAAAAACTCATTTTTGCTTTAAAATTCATGCCGTGGTTTAGTTAATATTTAATTAAAAGTAATTCTATACAAACAATTAAAACATAATATAAAATCGAAATCGATTTCGAAAACACCAAAAACGTTTTCGTAAAACAAAAAGAATTGAGAAATTATCTTTTTCCGAAAGGAATGATGACTTCCGTCTTCCAAGTAAGTTCATCTCCTCCATCAAAAGGATTTGCAAAAAAATGTTCTAATGGCTTATTATTTAGTTCATAACCATTCTTTTTTGCATAATCTAACAATGCAAACCAAGACCGATCCGAAGTTCTCATATTACCAAAATATGTCACTTTCAAACCTTTCATCGCTGGAATTACTTTAAACTTTACATCCTTATCGGCAATGATTTTTGTATTTTTATTAATAGGGAAACAATAATTAAAATCCAGAGTTTCTTTTTCCAAATCCCATTTTGTAACCTCAACATAAGGTCTCCCCTGAATTTTAATATTATGAGTTTGCAGAAAGCCTGTAATTAATCCATCATTCCCAATCATGGTTTGCGCTTTGGTTTGCAAAACACTTTTTAAAGAAATATAAGCTACAAACTCTTCTTTTGACGAACCTTCACCATCAATTTTATATTTGAATTTTGAAATATGATCTACTAAACCTTCTTTAAAAGACTTTATCTTTTTTACTTGACCTACTTTAAATGGTGTATTGCAAAATGGAGCTGTAATCTTATTGTATAAACTATGATTCATTTCTTTTATTCCTACATTTACTTTGGTCACGGAATCGTTTATAGAAACCATTTCCCAAGTGTAATCAATTTGGGAATTACCCTTTGTCATTCTTTGTTTGATACAATCAAAATTATTCTTTTCGACAATTTTATAATTTTCTTTGTCTTTTTCCAATTGAATCTTGCTCCACTCTTGTATCCCTTGAAAAACTGTTCCTGTTGCTGCTTTCACAGTAAACGAAATCGTATAATCATTCTCTTTAACAAACAGATACCAAATCAAAAAAACCGATAGCAATAAGCTGAAACCTAATATAATTTTACTTTTAATCTTCATAATTATTTAAGCATCTTCAATTTTGCAATAATAAAATCTCCTATATTTTGACCTTGAACAACTCCATTTTCAACAGCAGCTCTGTAATGTATTCCTCCATACATTCTACTAGTAGCCGCTTCTTTTGCAGCTGCTTTAAAAGATGTAAAGTTTCTTTTTGGTAATCCAAAAGGAATTTCTGAATCATCAACAAAGGCAAAATTATCGCCAAAAATTGTAGTCAAAAGTGCTGCAGAACAAGTTGAAACTACAGAATGTCCACTTGTGTATTCAGGGAATGGTGGTGTTTGTAATAATGGTTTCCAATTCTCATCAATATTCTGATTGATTACCGTTTCAGGGCGCACCATATTACTTTTGAATTTCTCATCCCAACAGCTGATAAAAGATTCAAAAATCCCTATTGATGTTTTGGTATATGCATATACTGTTTTCTCAAAATCAGCATTGGTTTTTACACATGCTATTTTTGTTATTCCAATCCAGTGTGCATCTGGAGTATTCTTCTTTTTGGCGAACATCATATGACCTTGACTTACGGTCACATAAGGATTACAATCCCAAAAAGTCGCAATTTTTGATTCCTCTGGAACTGAATTACTTTTAGATTCTTCCGATTTTTTTAATCCTTCAGATATTTTTAGACTTATATTATATATCTCCATTACCTCCTTGAAATAGGCAGAATTTTTATCTAATGAAAAAGGTATCGCTGGAGTCGGTTTAAACTGTGAAGCAGAATCTAAAACCATAGTTCTTATTTCTCCCCAATGTGGTTCTACCCCATCCATATAAGCTGGTGGAGTTGGCTGCCATCTTCCTGGTTGATTTGCAAAAACCGAAAATTTAGGTAAAGTTCTGGTTTGTTTGTAATTATCTTTCCCCATCCATTTTTTAATACGTTCAGCAACTTTCAATCCATACTCTTTGGACACTTCAAATTCATTGGGATTTTCACCTTCCCATTTATTATACAGACTGTCTCTAAATTTCTCTAATGCTTCTTCAGAAAAAATCAACTGCTTACTTACTTCCATGTGTGCAATAATCGCAGCTAGCTTTTGGTTGACTCCTGCTTTAGTATCCAATGTTGGAATAGAATCAAGTCCATTCAACTGACCTTGCAAAGTAGAGTACGTTTTACTGTTTTGGGCAATAACTTCATAAGCTGCAATATTTGGATATGCATATATTCTACTTGCTACTGGAGGAGAAAAAATATCATGAATCATTATTTCTGAAACGGTATCAACCGCAGCACGGAAATCACTAGCTGATACAACTATTTTTTCTTTTTTCCCACATGAAATAAAAAGCAAACAAACTGCTGCTATCGTAAATAATTTAGACTTCATATTATATATTATTAAATTTTGAGTAGGTTTTATTTTTGTTAATTAGAACTCATCGCCAATTGATAAACCTCAGCTTTTTTATTATTTATGGTAACCAATAAATATTTTTTACCATTAAACTGAATAACATTCAAATGTCGGACTGCTTTTTGAGTCAAGTCAATTCCTATTTGATTTCCTAAGAATATTGTTTTCTCATTTTTGATTAAAGCTCCAGGGAATCCGTCAAATCGACTGTGATACGGTGTAACCCCAAAATAATTTCCGGCAGCAAAAACTTCTTCTTTTGAATCGTTATCAAAATTGGATTTCACAAAACTTGTAATAGGAGACACTTGCATTTTATTAGCAAAAGAAACAAATGTAAATTTCCCATTATCATTTCTCAAATAACCTGATTTCAAGTTATGCACTTCATACAATTTCCCTTTTTCTAACATTGCCATATCAAAAACTTCTTCAAGTGGTTTACCTGCAAAAGTTTTGTAGTTATTAAATTTCTTTTTCAACAAACCGCTAAATTCTTCCACTAGTTCATCAAGTCCCAATATTGTGTAATATTTTCCATCTTTTTCTTTGGCAACAATGGTTTCATAAGTTCCATTTTTATCAAAATCATCATAATACATTTTCATTGGAAATTCTTGAGAAGCTTTAAACTTAGAATTCATTCCCCAGTTTCCTACCAAATAATCTTGATCCCCATCATTATCAATATCAAACGGAATAATCGATTGATATAGTCCGTTGCTTTTTTCAGGGAAAACAGTTTCGGTTACATTAACAAATTTTCCATTTTTATTAGCAAAGAAGTTAGGTTTCATCCATTCACCAACAACTATTAAATCAACTTTACCATCTTTGTTAAAATCACTAAAAATGGCATCGGTAACCATCCCAATACCTTCAAATGTTTTCGCTTCCGCTAATGAAAATATCCCTTTACTGTTTTTTAGCAAATAACAGTCCGACGTGCTTCCAAATCTATTATTCAGCGAATTATTGCCAACAAATAAATCTAAATCACCATCCTTATCATAATCAAAAGCTTTTACTACTGATGCATTTTGGGAAAGTTCAGGTAAAGCTGAATTTACCAATTGATTCCCTTTGGCAACATATAATCGATCTTGTAAGTTCGAAGCATTTTCTCCGCCTCCGGAAGCCACAAACAAATCATTGATTTTGTCGCTATTAAAATCTCCAATTACAGCAGAAGCATCTTCAAAAACAGAATCTTTTTCGATTTCAGCATACCCTTTTTTAGAAAATCCTTTCGCATTTTGAATATAAATTGCTGATTTTTTACCTTTGGATCCACCAAAAAAGATATCTTCTTTACCATCCCCATTCAAATCTCCAATTGCTGTGGCAGGTCCTCTATCCGAACGACCATAAGGAATTAGTTTTTGGTACACAAAATCAATATAATCATTCTCTTGATGTGTAAAATCAATACCTAGTCCTGTTTCAACTTTCTTGAAAACAGGAGTAACAGCTTGATGCAATTTTTGATAATCAAATGCTTTTCTATTGGCATTTGCCTTTATAGTCAAAGTTTGATTGCATTTAACGTTTTTCGACGTCTGATATGTTTTATCAGGCCAAACTACTACTAGAGAATCAATAGCTTCAGTTTTTCCATACCCAAAATGAAGAATCGGCTCTGATGACGATTGAAAACCTCTAGTCGTTTGCAATTCTTTGAATTGTTTTTTCCCTTTTGAATAAGAGATTACTTTAGCCCCAATTCCATATGTATTTTTACTAGAAAATTGAAGTTTTACTTTTAAATAATGAGATTTATTATTCGTTTGATTGATGTAAACCGATGCAATATCATTAATGTTATTGGTTACCACATCCAGATCCCCATCATTATCCAAATCGGCATAACCACTTCCATTTGAAATAATGGAATCATTCTCAATCCATTGATTGGATTTGTTTATAAATTGAAGATCTGGCACACCTTCAAAAACATAATTGGTCACGTTACCTTTTGGCATTTTTTTCAATGCTTCTTTGTCTAATAATTTCGTCGAGCCGATTTTCCTTTTGACCTGTTCATTCGAAAAGTACTTCACATAATCCAAATCATTTGGTCTTTTTGGAATCCCGTTACATACAAATATATCCTGCTCTCCATCTTGATTGTAATCTGCAAATAAAGCGCTCCAACTCCAATCAGTTGCTGCAACGCCACTCAATAAGGCCGTTTCTGTAAAATATTGTCCTCCTTGGTTTATTTGCAGCATATTTCTGGTATACTGGTTATGATACCCGTATCTTTCAGTTCTCAATTTCAACATTTGAACGTTATCATCTCCCAAGGATGATTTTAAAACTTTTTCGTCTTCGGGAAGCATATCCAATGACATTATATCTGGAAAACCATCATGATTTATATCAGCTACATCGACACCCATCGAAAACCTGCTTGTGTGTCCAAAATAACTTTTCAAACTTTCTGTAAAAGTTCCATCTCCATTATTTAAGTAATAATAATCATCTTCGTGAAAATCATTCCCGATATAAATATCTGGGTAACCATCTAAATTAAAATCAGAAACTGCAATGCCTAATCCATATCCGTTGGCTCCACCAAAAATTCCTGCTTGAGCACTTACATCAACAAATTTTCCATTGTCGTTTCTAAATAATTTATCCCCACATTCAAAGTTTCTATTATTTCTAATATTGGCATTCCCAAAAGACAATTCCGAATGTACTGCATGATTTAACAAATACATATCCAAATCACCGTCTAAATCGTAGTCAAAAAAAGCTACCGATGTACTGTAGTTATCTAGATCTAAACCGTACTCAGCTGCGCTTTCGGTAAATGTGTTGTTTTTGTTGTTAATAAACAACTCATTATGCCCTTCAAAACCATTAATACCTACAACAGCACATACATAAATATCGAGATAACCGTCTCCATTTACATCGGCCATCACCGTTCCTGTGTTCCAATCGCTTTCTCCATCAACTCCAGCTTTTTCAGATATATCCTCGTATTTATTATTGCCTTTATTGAGATACAATTTATTTTTACCTTGATTTGAAGTAAAGTAAATATCTACCAAGCCATCATTATTAATATCTCCCAAGGCAACACCTCCACCATTGTAATAATAGAGATAATCTAAAATGGAAATTTTTTTCGAATCTAATAATTCATTTTTAAAAGTAATATTGCTAGTGCCAGAATCTAATTTTTCGAACAAACGATCTTGTTTTTCCGAACAACTTAACAAAAGCAATGCAACTAATCCTAAACTATAAAACTTATTCATTGCTCTTAAATATTTTTGGGGCATTATCATTTGTAACTGTAAGTATTGAAACTCCTTTGTTTTTATTCTTCAAATTCTGAATGTGTTTGATTTCTCCTTTCAAAAAGAAACCCGATTGATTATAAGGCAACCAAGAATATGTGCCCGATTTACTTCCTAAAAGCACACTTCCACAATTAGCATCCATTCTTCCGAATTGAGGCTTAAATTCATATTGATTACCTCCAAGAACAAGATCAGGGATTCCATCTTTATTAGCATCTGTAACACAGATAGTATTTACACAAGAGAACTGAACTTCTTTTGGAAGTGTCTTAACCTGAAAATTGCCACTCCCTTTATTGATAGCAATTAAACTTTGCTGAATTTTTGCAGTTTTCTGAATGGAATTATCAACTACGTCTTGAGCGAATATTTCTTGAAATGATTTTTTTGAATAGTCAGCAAAGCTCAAATTTTTCTTTTTTATGGAAGGAATTTGACCAGCTAATTCTTTTTTCAAATGTAAAGGCATATCTCTTCCATCAATAGAGCGTGTGGTAATTTGTTCAATGGTTCCGTTATTATCAAAATCATTGACAAACATCCTCATCGGATTTTTATCTGTAGCTTTATATGAAGTATTAGTTCCTTTATTTCCTAAAACTAGATCTTTCTTACCGTCATTATTTAGATCTACACAACTTACTGCATTCCAAAAACCACTTAAATTGGTTAGATTAGATTTAAAATCAACCAAACGACGACCCGTATTTTTGAATATTCGAGGAGCCATCCAATCACCCACCACAATTAAATCTTTCTTTCCATCATTGTCGATATCTTCCCAAACGGCATCGGTAATCATTCCCACCTCATTCAGTTTAAATGCTTTTTTATCGGTAGCGTTAGTAAAATTCCCTTTCCCATCATTTTCTAAAAATAATTGTTTTGGGTCAATTCCATATACTCCAGGCACACTTCTACTTCCCACAAAAACATCCATATCACCATCATTGTCATAATCACAGGCGGTAATTACTGAAACATTATTATTGGTTGTTGGAATAGCCGTTTTGCTTTTAGTAAAAATACCTTTCCCATTATTCAAATACAGACGATTTTTATAATTCCCTTGATCCGCTTTTTCATTCCCTCCAGAACCTACCATTAAATCTTGATCTCCATCATTATCGGCATCAAAAAAACTGGCGGCAGTATCTTCATAATTGGCATCGGTAATCAAATCATTTTGTTTAGTAATCGAAAAAGTATCGTTGCCTTTATTCAAATAAATATTCCCTAACATTCCTTTGGCTCCGCCAATAAAAACATCATCATTCCCATCACCATTAATATCTGCAACCGCAAGTGAAGGTCCTTCTTGAGAAAGCATTTTTGAAATCAAACCTTCGTAATCAAAATCAATGTAATCATTCTCTTTATGTGCCAAAAACGAGCTTGGCTTTTCAGAAAACAAAGATTTCACATTCGGTTTTTTGAAAGTATAATTTAATGTTGCATCTGCAATATTCAAATTAACAGTCGAATTATTAGCCACTTTTTTAATGGTCTGGTATTTCCCATTTGGCCATATTACTTGTAGAGAATCTATTTTTTTTGTTCCAATCCCAAAAGTCATTACATAATCTATCGAAGATTGAAAACCTCTGGAAGGAATTAATTCTTGTCTTAAGGTTTCATTTCCAGAAAACAATTCGACAACACTTCCAATGGCAAATTTATTCTGATTATCGCCTTTCAATTTTACTTTTACAAAATGATTCTCTTTCTTCTTCTCCGAATTATTTTGAAAAACAAATGCCTCTTGATTCACATTACTAACAATTAAATCAAGGTCACCGTCATTGTCTAAATCGCCATAGGCTGCTCCATTTGAAAAACTAGGAGTATCCAACCCCCAGTTCTGAACTTCATTGGTAAAAGTTAAATCTTTATTGTTCCTGAATGCATAATTAGGTATTGGTGTGCTTGGCATTTTACTGATAATGTTTTCCATTTGTTCTTTCTTGCCAGTAACTGCCATTCTTTGAATTATCCCATTGGCAAAAAAGTCCATAAAATCCTGGTTGGTCAAATCATTATTGATTCCATTACACACATAAATATCTTTATACCCATCATTATCCATATCAAATATTAAGGCCCCCCAACTCCAATCAGTTTTGGCAACACCTGCATAATTTGCAATTTCAAGAAATTGATTATTTCCATTATTCAACTGCAAAGTATTTTGCATGTATTGGTAGAAAAAATCCAAGTTTAATTTTCGGGTAAACAAATCGTAATTATCAAAACTTGTTGTTGTTTTCAAACGCTCGTCACCTTCAGGCAACATATCGGTCACAAAAATATCTGGCTTTCCATCATTGTTAATATCGGCCATATCAGCTCCCATGGAAGACTGACTTGTATGAGATGCCCAACCTTGAATTTGTTCACTAAAAGTTCCGTTTTTATTATTGATGTACAGATAATCGCGTTCGTAAAAGTCATTTGAAATATAAATATCCGGATACAAATCTCCATTAACATCACCAATTGTCACACCAAGTCCAAAACCAATAAGACTTCCATAAATGCCTGCAGATTCACTTACATCTACAAATTTACCATTATCATTCCGCATCAATTTATCACCGCCACCTTTTAGAATATCATTAACCGCCCAGTCTTTATCTCTTAATTCTCTTTTGTTGGAATAATTTAGACTGCTCACTGGAATAAAGCTGTTATTTAAAATATAAACATCTAAGTCACCATCTTTATCATAATCAAAAAAAGCGGCATGAGTCGTAATACCAGTATCGGCAAGATTGTACTCAGCTGCTTTTTCGGTAAAAGTCAGATTTCCGTTATTGATAAATAATTCGCTTTTTCTTTTTGCATCAATGCCATTTCCGGCATTACAAACAAAAATATCCAACAGTCCATCCCCATTGATATCAATCATTTCGACACCAGTGGACCAAGATTTGGTCATCACAATTCCTGAAGATTTGGAAATATCTTGAAACTTGAAATTTCCTTTATTGAGATAAAGTTTATTCTCTCCTAAATTCGAAGTAAAAAACACATCCGATAAGCCATCGTTGTTAATATCTCCAATAGCTACACCACCACCATTATAAAAATTACGGTATTTGAAGATATTCATGTTTTTTCCGTTCTTAACTTCATTGACAAAATTAATTCCTGTTTCGGAAGATTCTAGTTTGGTAAATAAACTGTCTTGATTAGCGCTATTTTCTTTGGAACAATTAGAAAAAATAATAATAAAAAGAGAAAATAGGACAACTCGATTGCGCATAATATTTGGTAGTATTTGGTTAGGGAATTAGCTCTGTTATTACGGTGTAAATTATACAATAATTAGTAATAAAAAAGTAAAAAAATATAAAAATTAAATAAATAAA
>DATEOV010000101.1:0-2849 GCA_035273645.1 Flavobacterium sp.
GAACGGTCACCAGAACTTACTTGAGATGTACGTTTTGTAGCATCCTCAGCTTGTTTTTTGGCCAATTCCATTTCGTATAAACGAGAACGTAAAACTGTCAAAGCTTTATCTTTATTCTTGTGTTGTGATTTTTGATCTTGACATTGTGCCACCAATCCAGTTGGAATGTGCGTCAAACGTACTGCTGATTTAGTAGTATTTACCGATTGTCCTCCAGGTCCTGATGAACAGAAGAAATCCACACGAACATCGTTCATATCAATTTGTACGTCAAATTCTTCCGCTTCTGGAAGTACCATAACCGTTGCTGCCGATGTATGCACACGTCCTTGAGTTTCCGTTTGTGGTACACGCTGCACACGGTGAACTCCCGCCTCAAACTTCAAAGTTCCATAAACATCTTCTCCAGTAACCTCAAAAATCACCTCTTTGAACCCCCCCGAAGTACCTTCGTTCATATCCACAACCGATGTTCTCCACCCTTGTCCTTCACAGTATTTAGTGTACATACGGAACAAATCACCTGCAAAAATACTGGCTTCGTCCCCACCTGTACCGGCACGAATCTCCACCATTACGTTTTTCGCATCTTCTGGATCTTTTGGGATCAACATAAATTTAATCTCATCCTCCAGTTGCGGCAATCTTTCTTTGGCTTCATCAAGTTGCATTTTGGCCATTTCCACCATATCAGCATCACTACCGTCGGCGATAATTTCGTTAGCTTCCTCAATGTTGGCCAATACCAAAATATATTCTTCACGCTTTTCAACCAAATTTTTAATGCTTTTGTACTCTTGGTTAAGCAGCACATACCTTTTTTGATCAGCTATAACATCCGGTTGAATAATCAAATCCGAAATCTCGTCAAAACGCTGTTTTACATATTGAAGTCTATCTAACATCTGTATATTTCTTTATTTCTTGTCTATTTATTTTTGCCAAAAGGCATACTAAACCTTTGATAACTGTTTTTTATCTTCTAAAAAAACATTCATTCATTTCGGTTTGCAAAAGTACAAAAAAACTATTCAGTTTACAATTTAGAATAATCAGATTGCGATTAAGATAGTTTAGAGCCCTTTTTTTTAGGAGCTTATTCCTGCTATCCGCTGTATCCACGCAAAAAAGCGTGGGATGCCGCTACTATCAGGGCTAGGGAATTTGTGCTAAAAAACAGCTTTTAGTTTTTCCCATAAAACACTGAATAAAAATAAGTTATTCCAACAAAAGATGCAAAAAACAAAATATTTTAATCAGCATTTTCGGCATTAAGTTATATATTTGAAAAGCCAACAAATCTTTTACAGAAATTTGCATTACATCCTTGATTTGAACAAATTAGTGAAACAAAGTTTTCATATACAATTTAACACTAAAGGATAACATGACATAACTCACATTTTAAAACCTTTAGACACTATCAATTAACAATCTATCCTAATTTATGCACAGAAAAATACTTTATAAAAGAAGCACTTTGAAGATTTTGTTAATGTTGTTTATGGCGCTCCCTTTATTCGGACAAAATAAAGTAGCCGAAAAATTTATTCATGAGTTAGAATATATAAAAACTGATAGTTTGCAAACCAATGCATTACTTAACTGGACGGATCGTGATCAAGGTGAAACTGGCATTTATGACTCAGGTACTTTTTATCCCTACCAAATCATAGCCATAGGTCAAAAAGATAAAAATAAGGATGTCGAAGCCCTTGGACATAATCTTGTGGGGTATTATTTCCATATAAATGACAACAATCCTCAAGCACTGAGCCATTTCATAAAAGCAATGAAATTAGGCGAACAGCACAATAACCCAAGGGTCATGATTCGTTTGTACAATTGTATATCATTTTGCGATGATGATTATGCGAACAGAATCAAAAAACAAAAGAAAGTTAGTATGCTTGCAAAAAAAACAAAAGAACTCGATTGGGAAATATTGGCCACATTGCAAATCGGAAAATTTTACCTCAATTTGAAAAAATATGATTTGGCTTTGACCTATTTACAACAGGCTTATCAAATGAACCTACGTCAAAAACAAATAGGCATCAAAGCCTTTGATATGGATGTTCAAATTTTAACAGAGCTCGGCAATACATATAACCAATTGCATAACCCTACTTTAGCATTGGCTTATTTCCATCTTGCATTAAAAGCAGCCTCCAAAAAAACCGATCATTTTTGGATTGCAAGAAAATTCACGAATGTATACCAAGGGCTAGCAATCTACTATAAAAGCATTCATAACAGGGACTCTACCTTTTATTATTCCACCATGTTCTACAAGTTCGCGGAAAAAAGCCCTCAATATTCCAAAAAAGCAGCTGCTTCACAAATGCTCTACGAAATTTACAAGGAAAGAGGAAATACAGCCAGTGCGTTGAAATACCACGAATTTTATAAGGTTGCAACAGACAGCTTGAACAGTATCACCAAAACAAAGAAGCTGGAAAGTATGCTCATGCAGGAAAAAGAACGGCAAAAAGAACTCGCTGAAAAAAGAGAGCAGGAAAATGAAGAGCACAAAAACAATCTGCAGTATGCAGCCATTGCATTAGGATTGGTCAGTTTTGTCATTTTGTTTTTACTATTCAGTCATACCATTATAGCCAATCAAAAACTGATTGACTCCTTAGGTGTTATTGCACTTCTTATTGTCTTTGAATTTTTAAATCTACTCCTACACCCTTATCTTGGCGAACTAACACATCATTCTCCAATACTTATGCTAATTGCAATGGTCTGCATTGCTGCAATACTCGTTCCATTACATCACAAAATAGAACACTGGACAGTACATAAACTGGTAGAAAAAAACAAAAGAATCCGATTAGCAGCTG
>DATEOV010000102.1:0-8569 GCA_035273645.1 Flavobacterium sp.
AAATAAATAAGCGCCAATTTGTAATTCCTCAATTATTGGTAATTGAATCTGTTTTTGTTTGCTTCTTTTTAAGATATTGTTCAGTCTTAAAACAAGTTCATCAGCCTCAAAAGGCTTTACGATATAATCATCCGCACCCAATTTTAGTCCAATGATTTTGTCTTCTTTTAGCTTTCTGGCTGTCAGAAAGACAAAAGGAACTTCAGGATTGATTTTGATAATTTTCTCGGCAAGGGTAAATCCATCCATTTTGGGCATCATCACATCAAAAACACAAATATCGAAACTATCAGTTTGGAAAAGAGCCAATGCTTCTTCACCATCTTCTGCCCAAGTGATTTCATATTGGTATAGCTCTAAATATTGTTTTAGAACACTTGCGAAATCAGCATCGTCTTCGGCTAAAAGTACTTTTTTCAATGACAAATTATTAGACTTTAAACATGATTGTAAATACTGATCCTTTGCCTAAATCACTCATGACAGCAACGGAACCTTGATGTGCTTTTATTATTTGGTTTACATAATAAAGTCCCAATCCTAATCCTTTTGTATTATGCAAATTACCTTGCTCAACTCTGTAGAATTTATCAAATAATAAAGAATGCTTATTTTTTGAAATTCCAATTCCGTCATCTTTGATACTGATATTGAATTGGTTTTTGATTGATTCAGTTTGGATTGTAATAGTGTTACTGCCATATTTAACGGCATTTTCGAGTACATTTAAAATAGCAGTAGTTAAATAAAATTTATCCAAAACCAAAGAGGTTTCCGTAGTTTTAAAATGGGTTTCAATAGTGACTTTTGGATATGTAATTCTAAAATCGGAAGCAATAGTTCTTAAAAATGATTCTGCATCAATTTTCTCTTTTTGCAACTCAATTTCATTTTCACCTAATGAATTAGCCATTACCTGGTCAATTAAGCTTTGCAAACGATTATTTTGACGTGAAATCGTATTCAGAATCGAGTTGAATTGCTGTTCATTATCCCGAATGTCTTTTCGTTCCAATATTTTTGTGGAGATTCCCAAAGTAGTCAAAGGGGTCTTGAGTTCATGCGTGATATTATTGATAAAATCAGTTTTGATATCACTCACTTTTTTTTGTTTGATTAGTGCTTTTATGGCAATAACAAAAAGAGTAATTAAAGTAAGAATGGATAACAGAGATAATAGCAAAACCATTTTCATTCTTTCAAAAATAATGATTTCCCAATCTATTACGGAAACATACATGGAGTCTTCAGTAAGCAATTTATAATCTTTTAATGCTTCAGAACCATTTGTGGTGCTAACATAATTTCTAACTAAAAAAGAGTTATTTAAAGACTTTAAGTTACCATATATTTTGTTCTGTATAAGAGGCTTTTTGGAAAAAAGGGTATCGACTTTTTTATGACTGTTATAAATGACAAATTTGTTAAGAACAATGGCGAAATTTATTGAAATATCTGGGAATTCACGTTTAAATTTCAGTTGCAGTTTTCGGGTTAATTCACTTCCAGATTCATGATCCAGCAAAGTATTTTTAATTTCGAATTTCGGTTTTTTGGTTAAAATATAATTTTTGGCCAATTGTTTATACAACAACTCTTTTTTGTTAACGTAAGCCGAATCAATATCGCTGTAATCATTTGTTATTAGGGCAATTTTATCTTTGATTTCAGTGTGAAATTGGGCTACTTTATAATCATAAGTTGTTTTTACCAAGTAGCATTGCACCACCGACAAGGTGATGAGAGCAATGACTGAAAACGCGATTAATAAATTGATCCTTTGTTTCATTTGATGAAATATTGAATTCAAAAATAATTCTTTTATTATTCAAATTAGCCATTAACTCCGCATTAACCTTCGATTAACTTATAGAGTGTGTATTTAGATTCATTTTTGCAGTGTTTCAAAATCACAAAACTTACTATTATAAATGAAAAAAAGATTAGGGTTTAAAAATGCAATTATCGCCATTTGTCTCATTATTTCAGGTGTTGGTTACGGGCAAAATACTACCGAAAACGAAAGTATTTCCAATAAATTAACAGAAGTAGTTGTTACTAAAGAAAAGAAAAAGTTTTCCAATAAAAATGGAAATATCAAAGTTGATGTAGCCAATTCGATTCTAAATGCAACCCCAAATACAATAGATTTATTATCCAAATTGCCTAATATCACTATCAGTGCCGACAAAGAAAATATTACTGTTATTGGAAAAGGAAATCCTTTGATATACATCGATAATCAGAAAGTAGGGATGAATGATTTGAATGCCTTGTCTGTAGACGACATAAAAACGATTGAAATCATTACTAATCCATCTTCTAAATATGAAGCCGAGGGAAGGGCAGTTATTTTGATTTCTAGAAAATTCAGCAAAAAGGAGGGTTCACAAACCACTATATCTGAAGTTGCGTCTTTTAAAGAATCATTCAATAATTATCTCGGAATAAATTCGAGTTTCAAAAGAAATAAATTCGAGTGGAAAGCCAATTTTAATTACAACAAATTAAGTCCTTGGGAAAGCCATCGTATCGATTATCAAATTCCAAGCGCCGATATAATTTCAAACTATAATGTTGCTACAGCAAATACCAAAAGAAAGCAGTTTGTTTTTGGTGGAGGACTATTTTATAAAATCAATGAAGAAGATTACTTTTCAATTAGTATGAACAGCAAACTCCAAAGCGAGCCTTTTGATATAAACACAACAACTTATAACAAAAATGGAGATGTTGAAAATAATGTTATAACGCACAGTGATAATAAGAGTCAGAAGAATTTTATTAACTCTTTTGTTAATTATTCTAAGAAGATAAAATCAATAGACACGCAATTATTTACGGGTTTTCAATATTCTAATTTTGATCAAGATTCTAAGTCGTTAGCTCAGAATAATTTTAATAATACTCAATTTGAATTGGCGCAAAACAGTGATCAAAAATTTAATGTTGGTGTTTTTTCAGGCAGAGTTGATCTTGAAAAGAAATTTAAAAACGAAATGAAACTGGAAGCCGGAGGACTTTATTTAGCAGCGAATGCTAAAACTGATTTTGAAATTTTTGATTTTGAAACAAATAGTACAAAGATTTCAAATTATTATTTTGAGGAAAAAAACAGCGCAGCATACGCTCAATTGTCTGGAAGTTTTAAAAAGATTGGCTTTTCTGCAGGTATCAGAGTTGAAAATACTGATATTCTTGGGGAATTCAAAAGTGATGAACAGCCATTAATTGACAAGAATTACACTGATTTCTTTCCGAAAGTACAGTTTGATATTCCGATTGACAGTACAAAATCAATGACTTTAAATTATTCAAAAAGTATTTCAAGACCCAATTATTCCTCAACAAGTCAGGGATCTACCTATATAAATCCGTATTTTTTATATTCGAGGAATATCAATTTAAATCCAATAATTAACAATCAGGTTTCGTCTAGTTTTCAATATCATGACAAATCAGTGAAATTAAGTTATTATCAGAATATAGATCCAGTGTATAGCAGTTTTATATTTGACAGCAAGAATGATATATTGATTTTTAAAGAAACTAATTTTGACAAAGAATCAGGATTTAATTTAGAATTAACTATGCCTTTTGCTTATAAAATTTGGACATCAACCAATAGTTTAAGTTGTATATTGAATAAAATAGAAGATGATTCGGCTGAATTCATTACATCAAAACCTTATTTATATTATTATTCAAATAATGAATTTAAGCTGCCCAAAGGATATGTGTTTTCATTGACAACTTGGGGATTAACAAAACAAAGAGAAGGGGTATTTGAAAGAAAAGCGATGTTCATAATGGATATAGGAGTTTCAAAAACATTTTTTACTAATTGGAACTGCACTATAAACTATAATGATATTTTTAGAAATACAATCTACGAAGAACGATTTACAATAAATGATATCAGTTCAAAAGCTAGATATTTAGTTGATGCACATGAATTTTCGATAGCCATTAAATATTCATTTGGCAAAATAAAATCCACAGAGTTTAAGGAAAAAAACGTTGATGATAATTCCAATAGAATTCGATAGAATCCATAAAAAAAGCCCCTGTAATTGCAAGGGCTTTGGTTATATAAATTCTTTGGCAGATTAACCTTCGTCTTCTTCCGTGTCTTTACTATTTGACTCATCGTCTATTTCTTCTTCTTCAGTTGAATCCAATTCGAAGAAACTAAAAATAGAACCACCATAACTTTTTTGGAAAGAAAAATTAATCATGTGATCCAGTTTGGTGTACTTAGAATGCTCTATAATCATCATGCCTTCTTCATTGAGTAATCCTTTGTCAAAAACCAATAAAACAATCCTTTCAAATGTTTTTTGGTCTAAACCATAAGGAGGGTCGGCAAAAATAATATCGTAAGTCGTTTTGTTTTTTTCCAAAAAAGAGAAAACATCGCTTTTGGTGGCCGCAATATTAAAATCATATTCTGATGCCACTTGTTTGATGAATTTCACACAACCAAAATCTCCATCAACTGAGGTAATTGGTGTACTTCCTCGTGAAGCAAATTCATAACTGATATTTCCTGTACCAGCAAATAAATCCAATACTTTTAAACCTTCGAAGCTGAAATGGTTATTCAAAACATTAAACAATGCTTCTTTGGACATATCGGTGGTAGGTCGAACGGGGAGTCCTTTTGGTGGAGAAATGCGTCTTCCTTTGTATTTTCCAGATATGATTCTCATGAGTTAAAAAGTATAAAATGTTGCTGATTTTGTGCGGTTGAAAAGGAATTGCTTTTTTGTAAATCAGTTACATTAAAGAAAGAAACGTTTCTAATGTATTTGAAAGCGATTTTATAAAAATCATCTTCTTCAGAAATGGCTCCTAATAGTTCCAATTGAAAACTTTCGGGATTCATATTTAATTGTTCGGCTGTAAAAAGCAGATAGTATATAAAATCCTCGGCCGTTTTATATTCGAATGAATTGAATAAAAGTAATTTTTGATTCTGAATCACAATAATTTCAAAATGTCCAGGATTAAAATGGACAATCATTTTCTTATTGTCATTGTTTTTTGATGCATCCAAAAGCCTTGAAACCAATATACTATTGGCGTGCTTGTAATCGAAAGTGCCAAATTGATCAATAAAAAAGTTATTGATATTCACATAAGGAATATAGACCGCATTCATCTGATAATTGTTGATTTCATCAAAAGCAAAAAAGTCGGTTTCAAAAACTTTGGTATTGTATTGCAAATAACTGCCTAGAAAATTTTCATCAAATAGGGCAGTGGGAACAAAAGTTGAAAGATTGTTGTTATGAATCACTTGAATTTCATCATATTGGTCATTCAATTCCGGATAGTTTTTAAAAGCATCCGAAAACAATTCCTCAATTTTGGTCGATTTATGAAAAGTATCAAAATGAATTTCATTTATCGATACAATCCTATTATGAAGTGTGTCAAAGCAACAAAAGGAAAGCCCAGTCAGTGAAACCTGAATGGAAAGCTTTTTGTATTTTTTATCGGTTATATTAATGTTCATAGTATTTTTTTGCAACAATGCAAACTTACAAATTAAAAAGGCAATGGCAATATCAAAAAGCAATTGCAATGACAATAGAAAAAAATGGAAGTAAATTTAAATTGAATTTTGCAATTGATATTGTAATTGTTATTGACATTGATTTTTGAAATTGCCATTGAAATAGCCTTACTTTGCAATCAAAATATACCCAATGAATTCCTCCTTATTTTATAGTCATTTACAGAGAAAATTTCCTTTTCAGCCAACATACAATCAGGATATATTTTTTCAAAAAATAGCTATTTTCTTGACCGACACTCAAAATGAGACCATTTTTGTGCTGAAAGGATATGCTGGAACCGGAAAAACGACGGTTATTTCTACCATCGTAAATAGTTTATTGGAGATTAATAAGAAGTATGTTTTGCTGGCTCCAACTGGTCGCGCAGCTAAAGTAATTGCCAATTATTCGAATAAACCGGCCTTTACTATTCATAAAAAAATCTATTTTCCGAAGAAGAATTCGGGCGGAGGCGTTTCATTTACTTTACAGCAAAACAAACATAAAAATACTGTTTTCATAGTCGATGAAGCGTCGATGATTTCGGACACTAATTCGGATTCCAAATTGTATGAAAATGGATCTTTGCTTGACGATTTGATTTCCTATGTATATTCGGGAACCAATTGCAAAATGATTTTGCTTGGAGACACGGCTCAGTTACCGCCTGTGAATTTGGACATAAGTCCAGCTTTGGACATTCATACACTTAGCATAAATTACAACAAAGAGGTCGAATATATTGAACTTGATGAAGTAATGCGTCAGGAGGAAAACTCCGGTATTTTACACAATGCGACCGAATTGAGGGAATTGTTGAAAGATACTTTCATAACCGAATTCAAATTCAATGTTCGGAAATTTAAAGATATTGTTCGTTTGGTTGACGGATATGATATTCAGGATGCGATTCATTCGGCTTACAGTAATTTTAGTATAGAAGACACCGCTTTTATTGTTCGTTCCAATAAAAGAGCGAATCAATATAATGAGCAGATTCGAACCAAAATCCTCGACAAAGAAAGTGAATTGTCAACAGGTGATTTCCTGATGGTAGTGAAGAATAATTATTTTTGGCTAAAGGATTCGGATGAAGCAGGGTTTATTGCAAATGGTGATATTATCGAAATTTTGGAAATGTTTGGGATAAAGGAATTATACGGTTTTAAATTCGCGAAAGTCAAAATCCGGATGATTGATTATCCCGATCAGAAACCCATTGAAACAGTTCTTTTGATGGATACTATAAAGAGCGAATCACCGTCTTTGACATTTGAGGAATCGAATCGATTGTACCAAGAGGTGATGATGGATTATGAAAGTGAAACCACTAAATATAAAAAGTTCCAAAAAGTAAAGGAAAACGAATATTTCAATGCACTACAAGTAAAATTCTCGTATGCAATTACTTGTCATAAATCGCAGGGAGGGCAATGGAATACTGTCTTTATTGAACAGCCGTATTTGCCAAATGGCATTGACAGAGATTATATCAGATGGCTTTACACGGCTATGACAAGAGCCAAAAATAAGCTATATTTGATAGGTTTTAAGGATGAGAGTTTTGTGGAATGATTAAAAATTTAGCCGCAGATTCGCAGATCTTGAATGAATAATAGATAACTATAGATTTATAAAAAAATCTGCGAATCTGCGGTAAAAAATATAAAGACAATGAAAACACTAAATGACTTACATAAAATATCAGGTTCATTTTCAAATACTGAAAAAATGCCTGTACTGTTTTTGGGACACGGAAGTCCAATGAATGCCATCGAAGAAAACCAGTTCGTGACTGGTTTTAGAAATTTGGCTAAAACGTTGCCAAAACCCAATGCTGTTTTGTGTATTTCAGCACATTGGTTTACCAAAGGAACCAAAGTTACGGCTATGGAAATGCCAAGAACAATTCATGATTTTGGAGGCTTTCCACAAGAACTATTTGATGTACAATATCCTGCTAAAGGGAGTCCTGAACTAGCCACAGTTACGCAAGAATTATTAGCACCAACGACTGTAGAATTAGACCACCATTGGGGTTTAGACCATGGAGCCTGGAGTGTAATTAAACATTTATATCCGGATGCTGATATTCCTGTAATTCAGATGAGTATCGATTATACAAAATCTGGACAATACCATTTTGATTTGGCTCAAAAACTAAGTGCTTTGCGTAGCAAAGGAATCCTAATTGTTGGTAGCGGAAATATTATCCATAATTTGAGAATGGTCGATTTTAGAAATATCAATACTGATAATTATGGTTACGATTGGGCTGTTGAAGCCAGAGCTGAAATAAACGATTATTTGCTCGATGGTAATTTCCAACCGCTTATTGATTTTGAAAAACAGAGCAAAGCTTTTCAACTATCGATTCCAACGCCAGACCATTATTTACCTTTGATTTATACTTTGGGATTAAAAGGAAAATCGGAAGAATTGAGTTTGTTTAATGACAAATTAGTAGCAGGTTCTTTGAGTATGACATCGGTAAAGATTTCGAATTAGTTTTAGATTATAAAAACATATATTTGAAAACTAAATAAAAATAGAAGAATAAATAAAAATGAAAATAATAGCAGTCATTCCCGCCCGTTACGCATCCACAAGATTTCCAGCAAAACTAATGCAGGATTTAGGAGGTAAAACGGTAATTTTAAGAACCTATGAAGCAGCGATAAACACTCAATTGTTTGATGATGTTTTTGTGGTAACCGATTCCGATTTGATTTATGACGAAATTGTTTCTAATGGCGGAAAAGCAATTAAAAGTATAAAAGAACACGAATCGGGGAGTGATCGTATTGCCGAAGCTGTAGAAAATCTAGATGTTGATATTGTTATCAATGTGCAAGGAGACGAACCATTTATAGACAAAGATCCTTTGGCAAAAGTTATCGAAGTTTTTAGAAACGATACTTCAAAACAAGTTAATTTGGCTTCTTTAATGAAAAAAATAAAAAATGAAGATGAAATCAACAATCCTAATAATGTTAAAGTTGTAG
>DATEOV010000103.1:0-7728 GCA_035273645.1 Flavobacterium sp.
TAGCTTTTTTATTTTCTATATTTACACCTTGAAATTAAAATGCTTTTTTGAGAATTTCTTTAAAGACAAATAAGATTGTTTTTAATTGATTTTTCTTGTTTAAGTTGACAAATGTAAATTCCAAATCATAAAACTCCATGAGCTTTTTTAAAAAAATATTCTCCTCAGAGAAAAAAGACTCTAGCCTAAGCCAAGAGGCAAAAGAAACATTAGATAAGGGTTTAGAGAAAACCAAGACCAGCTTTTTTTCTAAGTTAACCAAAGCTGTGGCTGGAAAGTCAAAAGTGGATGATGATGTTTTAGATAATTTAGAAGAAATTTTGGTTTCTTCGGATGTTGGAGTTAACACAACCCTTAAAATAATCACTCGAATTGAAAAAAGAGTAGAGGAAGATAAATACCTTGGAACTGATGAGCTCAACCAAATTTTAAGAGACGAAATTGCAGGATTATTATCTGAAACTAATACGGGTGAAGCAACCGAATTTGCTATTCCAGTAAATACCAAACCTTATGTTTTGATGGTGGTTGGTGTAAATGGTGTGGGTAAAACAACAACAATTGGAAAACTAGCTTACCAATTTAAAAAAGCAGGTTTTAAAGTGGTTCTTGGAGCTGCGGATACTTTTCGTGCGGCTGCCATTGACCAATTGCAAATTTGGGCAGATAGAGTAGGTGTCCCTATTGTTCGTCAAGATATGGGAAGTGATCCTGCTTCTGTGGCTTTTGATACGTTGCAATCAGCGGTGGCTCAAAATGCAGATATTGTTATTATTGATACCGCAGGACGTTTGCACAATAAAATTAACCTGATGAACGAACTTTCAAAAGTAAAAAGAGTAATGCAGAAAGTGGTTGGCGATGCTCCACATGATGTAATGCTGGTTTTGGATGGTTCTACAGGTCAAAATGCATTTGAACAAGCTAAACAATTTACTGCAGCTACAGAGGTTTCATGTTTAGCAGTTACCAAATTGGACGGTACAGCCAAAGGTGGTGTTGTTATCGGTATTTCAGATCAATTTCAAATTCCGGTTAAATACATTGGTGTTGGCGAAGGAATTGAAGATTTACAGGTTTTCAATAAACACGAGTTTGTAGATAGTTTTTTTAAATAATTGAGTTCAGTATTTCATGAAAAATTATAATCCTATTTACTTTTACTTTATCAGTATTATTGCATTTGTCTTGGCTAATGTATTTAGAGAAAAGAGTATTCCTTTGTATTATGCTTTATTGGTAATTGGTGTTATTTTCTTTGTTTTGGGAGTAATTAGAAGAGCCCAAAATAAATAAAACGTTGATTCTACTGATACAAAGCACTTATTTTTAGCCATAGCGTTTCATCGAAATCGGATAAGGCTAGATTTGCGTTATCTGCTGCATCTCCCATTCGGATGACAACCATTTTTTTGCTGGGAACTATATAGATTTTCTGGTCATTTTTGCCCAAAGCCATAAACATATCGTTTGGAGCTGTTGGAATTATGCTTCCTTGAAAAGTAGCCTGTGATTGTGGTAAATGATAATTGGCTTTTCCGTTCAACCACCATAAATAACCGTAACCTAAATTGATATTTTGTGAAGTGTTAGTGGCTTCGTTGAAAAAGCTTTCGTTCAAAATTATATTGTTTTCCCATTTTCCTTTGTTGTACATCAATAATCCAAAACGAGCCATGCTTCGGGTTGTACTGCTGTAAACAATATTGTTGCCAATTGTAAACCAAGTGCCATTCATTCCTATTTTGTCCCTTAATTTGGTGTTGAAATAGTTGTTCCAAGATTCTCCACTTGCTTGTGCAATGACATCCTGTAGTTTCACATATACATTATGATATGCCCAACGCGTTCCTGCATCCGCGGTATAGGTTAGTGCTGAAGGCGAAACGTCATCGGTGGTGTCATCCAAGCCGGAAGTCATAGTTAATAAATGCTTACAGGTAATGAGGTTTTCTTTGGCAAGAGGGGCGCTTGTCCAACCCGTTCCTATATATTGTGATACTTTGTTGTTGATGTTAATCAGGTTTTCCTGTTGTGCAATCCCTGTCATTGTTGTCGTTAATGTTTTGCCTGCACTTGCCCAATACCAATTGGTTGTTGCATCGTGACCGTTGAAATAATTTTCCATTACGATGCGTCCGTTGACAAGGATTATAAAGCCTTTGGAATGTTTGAGTTCTAAATAATCCAAAAGTGGTTGAACGGCTGATTGTTTCCAACCAAGGCTTTCTATGGATTTTGTTTCCCAAGCAGTTCCTGTAAGAGGCGGAAAATGTAATGTCTCTTCGGTTGTAGGATTTGGCTCCGAATTGTCAGAGGAGCAATTGATGCAGAAAAGTGCAAAAATCAGTAATAGTATTGATTTTGACATGGTTGTGAAAGTTAGTTTTGGGTATGATCAAAAATATCGAAAATAGTTTAACGAGAATGTGTTTTTTTATTTTCTTTGAGACTTTAAAGTTTAACTTTGTCGTATTAGCTAAAGATGTTAATAAGAGGGATGCCCTAGCCCTGATAGCAGTGGAAATCCTTATGAGTCTCGTTTTTTCTAACGAGACTCATAAGATTGAAACGGATAGCAGGATAAAGCTCCTTAAAAAAAGAAATATTCTATGAAAAAAGTATTTGGTGTTTTACTGGTTGCCCTTTTATTTGTAGGGTGCAAGCAAAAAATAACTCCTGCTGATGTTGCGAAAATCAATGGCTATTGGGAGATTGAAAAAGTGGTTTTTGAAGATGGAAATGAGAAAAAATACGGTGCGAATGAATCGTTTGATTATTTTCAAATTGATAAAAAAAATGTTGGAATTCGTAAGAAAGTGATGCCGCAATTGGATGGTACATTTTTAGTAAATGATACTTATGAAAATGTAAAAATACGCTTTGCGGATGACCAGACTTTTTTGGATTATAGTACACCTTATATGAAATGGAGCGAGGAAATATTAGCTTTGACGGCTACGGAATTGGTGGTTTTGAATGCAGAGAAAAAAGAATATCATTATAAAAAAACGGGACCAATAAATCTAGATGACTATGGCAAAAAGGCTAAATAATCAAAGTTCGATAGGGGACGTTTTGAAGCAAATTATCGAGGTTAATAAATTGCAATCAGGAATGGATGAGATTGATGTGAAAGATGCCTGGCGTAATTTGATGGGGAACGGTGTGAACAGTTATACCAATAATGTAGTTTTGAAAGGTTCAACTTTGTATGTTCAGTTGACTTCGGCAGTTTTACGCGAAGAGTTAAGCCATGGAAAATCCAAAATCATAAAAATGATTAATGAGGAATTGCGCAGAGATGTGGTGAGGGATGTGGTGTTGAGGTAGATTTTTAGATTGTTGGATTGCTAGACTTTTAGATTAGAACAATTTTTTAGCTTTATTTTATAAAGCTTTTAAAAAAAGAAAACCGCTTAAATATTAAGCGGTTTTCTTTTTATATAAAAATCCAAGAATCTGAATACTAGAACTGCTCTCTTCCTGCGAAATGAAAAGCTCCTTCGATAGCAGCGTTTTCGTCGCTATCAGAACCGTGAACTGCATTTTCTCCGATAGAAGTTGCGTATGCTTTACGGATAGTTCCTTCAGCAGCTTCAGCTGGGTTTGTAGCACCAATTAAAGTTCTGAAATCTTCAACCGCATTTTCTTTTTCTAAAATTGCAGCAACGATTGGACCACGAGACATAAATTCTACTAATTCTCCGTAGAAAGGTCTTGCAGCGTGTACAGCGTAAAATGCTTGAGCATCTGCAACTGTTAATTGAGTTAATTTCAAAGAAACGATTTTGAAACCACCGTTTGTAATCATTGCCAATATGTTTCCGATGTGTCCGTTTTGAACTGCATCAGGCTTAATCATTGTAAAAGTTCTATTAGTTGCCATTTTTTCTGTGTTTTAAAATTTTGTGCAAAAATATACTTTTTTTATTGAATGATTTTAGCAAATCGTCAATTTAATGACGTAAATCTGTTATTACCGTTATTTTAAACTTTAAAATACATTTTCTTTTTGTAGAAATACGCCAAAAGTATGGTCCATAAGCTTACATAAAGAAGTGCAAACACTAATGAAGCAGTCATCGGATTATTGAAAAAAGGTTGTACTCCGAATGCATACAAATAGTCTAAAAGATTGATTTGTTCTGTCGGTATTTTTGGGTTTGGAAACGAAATTGTGACAAACGCTTGCGGAATAATTTCGGATAGAAAGAATACGATCATTGGGTTAACACCCCAAATCAGGAATAATTTGGTTCCTTTTTTATAATCGGCAATATCGATGCAATAGTATAAAATGGTCAAGACCACTGTGGCTAATCCAGCAGTGTATAAAACGAAAGAACTAGTCCAAAGTGATTTGTTTATTGGAAAAATAATATTCCAAAGTTGTCCTAACACGATAAGGGCGATTCCTATGAGAGCCATTTTTTTGGCTTTTTCCAATTTTAATAATGGACTGTTGAGTAATTGTCCAATTAATAAGCCAATAATTCCAGTTGCAATAGCTGGAATCGTGCTTAGTATTCCTTCAGGATCCCAAATATTGGTTACTTCCCACATATGCCCTTTTAATAAAAGGCTATCTACCCAAGCAGCTAAATTAGTTTCTTTTTCGAGGTTTGTAATTTCGAATCCGGGTGCAGGAATTAGGGTGATAATTGCCCAATACCCTAGCAATATTCCGATAGCTACTAGTAATTGTGTTTTTTGATTCGTTTTTAGATACAAAAGAGAAGCAATGAAATAGACAATTCCGATGCGTTGCAGTACACCAGGAAGCCTTACTGTTTTATAGGCTTCGATACCGCTATAGGCTAAGATTAAATAAATTGCAAAAATTGAAACTGCCAAGTAGGTTTTTAGTTTGTTATTGAAATTTCCCATCAATGCATATCCAACAGCAGCAGTTATAACTAATCGACCAATTACTAATGGAATTCCTTCTAATCCGAAAAGTTGTATTTTTCCGAAAAAGTTAAAAAAGACACCCAAGCAAAACATACGCAGTGACCGCGTTAGAATTTTGTTGAATGTTGTACTGTCATAGTTTTTGGTTGGCATTGCAAAAGAAATAGCCACTCCCATAATGAAGATAAAGAACGGAAAAACCAAATCGGTAGGAGTACAGCCGTGCCATTCGGAATGAAGTAAAGGAGGATAAACGGTTGCCCAGCTCCCTGGATTGTTTACAATTGTCATTAATAAAATAGTCAATCCTCTGAATACATCAAGAGAAATAAGGCGGTCTTTGGTCATTGGTTTTATGGTTAGTTTTGGGGGAATTATATTTTAATCTAAAATAATGATATTAAAATTTTGTTCTAATGGTTTGAGTTGGCTCATTATTTGCGGAATTAAACGTTCACCGTTTTCCAAATAAAATTCAGAAAAATTAGCTTGACGTTCCTGTAAACTTTGGTTAGGAAATAATTCGTTTTGCAAGTCAATGATGCGTTGTAGCTCATCGTGAAATTTTCTTTTTTGTGCAATAAGTAATCTCTTCTCGAGAGTTTCTAATCCTTTTGTTTGTTTAACTTCTTGTGCTTTTACAGCTCCTAAGAAAGATTTATCTGTATTGTTGGCCAATTCTAAAAGTGCCTCGAATTGTTTTTTTAATGCTTCTTTTTGCTCATAAAAATCAATCGGGAAATCAGATAGTTTTTGGGTAATACGATTGACTAAAGCAGCTTGTTTCGAAAATAAATCAGACCAGGAGAGGTTTAACCTATCGGCCTTTTTGTTTTGCTTTTCGGTTGCCAAAAGCACGGAATTTCTCAATAACAATATTGGGAAAGTTACTTTAGCGGAAGCGAAAAATGATTTCAATTCGAACCAATATGCAATTTCACCGCCTCCACCTATATAGCATAAATTGGGAAGAATGACTTCTTGGTACAAAGGACGCATAATCACATTGGGACTGAATTTTTCAGGATTACTTTCTAATAATGCTAGAATTTCAGATTCAGTGAATTCAATTTTGGTATGATTGATCTTGTAAATTCCATTTTCAAGAATAATTCGTTCGCGCAAATCATCTTCAATATAGAATAAATTGATTTCTCGTGGATTCACCTGTACGGAATAGTCTTTCAATTTTTCGATGGTTTCGGTTACCGTTTTGAAAGATGTTTGATGCAGTAATTCCTCTTTTATGTACGGTATAAAATTGCGTTGCAAATCGGAATCGTCAGCATCCAAAATAACTAAACCTGATGCTCCAAAAAGAGAATTGGCCAAATATCTTGTGGCATCGGCTAAGTTGTCATGCTTGATATAAGAATCTTCAAATATTTTTTTGATAGTGTTAGCATTGGTGCTGGAGCCTATTTCGAGTGCATATATTTCAAGAAAATCATCCAACCCTTCAGTAGATAATCTTCCGACAGGTCCGGTGCTTTCTCTGTTCCAATTGAATTTTTTTCCTTTAAAACTAAAATAATTGATTTCTTCAAAATCATGGTCTTCCGTTGCCATCCAATAAACAGGAACGAAGTTATGTGATGGGTATTTCGTTTTTAATTCCTTCGTCAGATTGATTGTAGAAATAATTTTATAAAAAAAGTATAATGGACCGGAAAACAAATTCAGCTGATGACCTGTAGTAATAGTGAAAGTATCGGCACTAGCCAAAGCTTCAATATTTTGTTTAGTCAAATCAGATGTGGGAATTTTTGAATATTGGTTTTTCAGAACCGTAACTAAAACCTCTCTTTTTGTGTTGAAATTGTTATTGCCGTTACCGTCGAAATTTTCTTTTTTTTCCTTTATTTGTGCTTCGAAATTTTCAAGATTCGGGAATCGATTGTAAAACAGTTGCGTTGGCTCTTTTTGGTTTAAATAATCATTCATCAAAGAAGAGAAATATCCAGAGTTTTGGTAGCTGATACAGTCGGTTGGCATATTCAAAGTTTATTTGATGCTAAATTACCAAAAAATATTGGAACAAAATCTTTGTTACTTTCGAAATATTAAGATCATTTTTATCGAAACTATACACAATCCATATGCAAGAAAATTCCATCACGACTAAAGTTAATTCTTTGAAACACGTTCTTTTTGGCAGTTTAATAGGTACCACCATAGAGTTTTTTGATTTCTATATTTATGCCAATGCAGCCGTTTTGGTATTTCCGCAATTGTTTTTTCCAAGTTCAGACAGTACAATGGCAACCTTACAATCGTTGGCTACTTTTTCGATAGCCTTTATATCTCGTCCATTGGGTTCCGCTTTTTTTGGGCATTATGGTGATAAGATTGGTCGTAAATTTACTTTAGTTGCTGCTTTGCTGACTATGGGGATTTCTACCGTGACCATTGGTTTTTTACCAAGCTATGCTAGTATTGGTGTTGCTGCACCTTTGTTATTGATGTTGTGTCGATTTGGTCAAGGAGTTGGGCTAGGAGGCGAGTGGGGAGGAGCTGTTTTATTGGCTATCGAAAATGCTCCACCCAACAAACGTGCTTGGTATGGAATGTTTCCACAATTGGGTGCACCAATTGGTTTACTGCTTTCCGGAGGAACTTTTTTGCTGTTAACCGACACTATGAGTAATCAGGATTTTATGAATTATGGTTGGAGAATTCCTTTTATTGCCAGTTCACTTTTGGTTGTAGTTGGTTTTTATATCCGAACTAAAATCACAGAAACCCCTTCTTTTGAGGAATCAAAAAAGAAACACGAAGAAGTGAAAGTTCCATTCTTTACATTGGTTAAATCGT
>DATEOV010000104.1:0-3570 GCA_035273645.1 Flavobacterium sp.
AACATCTAATAAAGATCCTTGCGCACCTTCACAAAGAATTGATTTTCCTGCTTTTTGAGCTTGGTTTAAGTATTCTTCACTGTCAATAAAGTCTAATGTTTTTAAAACTTCGATAGATTCGAAGAATTCTTTTTCCATTTCGGCTAGATTGTACTGAATGTTAACATCGTGGAATTTAATCATTTCCTCGTGCTTGTCAGCTAAAGCTCTGTAACGCTCTTTGAAATCTTCTAGTTCTGTATCTCCAACACGCAATCCGTTTCTTCCGGTTTTGTCCATGTATGTTGGTCCAATTCCTTTTAGTGTAGAACCAATTTTTGCTTTTCCTTTTGAAGCTTCAGAAGCTGCGTCAAGTAAGCGGTGTGTAGGCAATATTAAGTGTGCTTTTCTAGAAATAATTAATTTGCTTTTGATGTCCAAATTAAATTTTTCAAGGCCTTCGATTTCTTTTTGAAAAACTACTGGGTCAATTACGACTCCGTTTCCGATGATGTTTATGGCTGTTTTATGAAAAATTCCAGAAGGAATAGTTCTAAGAACGTGTTTTATTCCGTCAAATTCTAATGTGTGTCCTGCATTTGGACCTCCTTGAAAACGAGCGATTATGTCATAATTTGATGTAAGAACGTCAACAATTTTTCCTTTTCCTTCATCTCCCCATTGTAATCCTAATAATAAATCTACAGTCATTCTAAGTTTTATTTGCAGTTAATTTTCTATTGTATTTTCTGTGTTTGTTTTTTTCTTGTTTCCGTATAAGTATAAGGAATGATTGGTGATTTCGATATCAAAAATCTCTTCGATTGTTTTTTTGATGGTTTGAATTCGTGGGTCACAAAATTCAATTACTTCACCAGTATCGGTCATAATGATATGATCGTGCTGTTTGTCAAAATAGGACTTCTCGTAGTGTGCTTGATTTTGTCCAAACTGATGTTTGCGAACCAAAGCGCAGTCCAATAATAATTCGATGGTATTGTAAAGGGTTGCCCTGCTGACACGGTAGTTTTTGTTTTTCATTTTGAGGTATAGATTCTCTATATCAAAATGTTCCTCACTGTCGTATATTTCTTGAAGGATAGCGTACCGTTCTGGGGTTTTGCGGTGTCCTTTGTTTTCAAGATACATTGTAAAAACGTTTTTTACAATCTCTTGATTTTTGTTGTTATCTGTGGAAATGAGTGTCATATCTTGCAAAGATAAATTATTATTTTAAAAGTATAAAAATTTAGAGTTTTAATTCTGAATCTAGTATTTTATTTTTTAGGCTTTAATGACGGATAATGATAGTGTTTTTTATGAAAACGTAAATATCTTGTGGTTTGCGTGAGGGATAGGAGCAAGCTACCGAAGTAGCGTGGATAGCCCGACAGTATTAGGGAAAGAGGCCGAATAAGCGGTTGGTTAAGTTGGCCTCTTTTTCTAATGGTGGTACGCCAAAATGATTTTTGAAACTATTTGTTTTTGTCTTTTGGTAGCGATTATCACAATTTTAACTTTTAAAGTTTGTTTTTGTATTCGATGTTTTTTGTTAGTTTTTGTACACTCGAGTTACTTTGTCGATTCTGTCAATTTTTTTGATGTTATCCATTAATTTTTTCAGAATGGTGATGTTGGGCACAATTACGGAAACTTGCCCCTTGAAAATTCCAGCTTCGCCATTAAGAGAAATGCTTTGAATGTTGACATTCATGTTGTTTGAAATCACTTTTGTCAATTCGTTTGTAAGTCCTAAAGTGTCCATTCCCATGATGTTAATGGTAGCTTTGAAGTCTTGCTGAGTGGAATCGATCCATTTGGCTTGCATAATTCGGTATGCATAATTGGACTGTAGGGAAATGGCATTTGGACAGTCTTTTTTATGGATTTTGATACCATCATTTATAGTTACAAAACCAAAAACTTCGTCTCCGGGTATGGGATTGCAACAGCTGGATAATTTGTAATCGAGTTTGTCGTGTGTTTTTCCAAAAACGAGCATATCATAATTACTACTGATGACTTGTTTGTGAATATCTTCGTCGGCGGTGCTATGCGAACGCTTGATTTTGTTTTTGAAAAAGTTGATTAAAGTGTTGCTTTTTTGGGCAGCATAATCTTTTAATTGTTGGTTGTCAATAGAACCTACGCCGACTCTGTAAAATAAATCCAAACTTGTTTTGAGCCTAAAAAAGTTAACTAACTCGTTGATAGTTTGCTCGTTTAATGTAACTTTTAGGTGTTTTAATTTACGGGTAAGGAGTTCTTTTCCATCTTCGGCAATTTTCTTAGTGTTCTCGTTGAGGACGTTTCTAATTTTATTTTTTGCCCTTGAAGTGGTTACATAATCCAGCCAGTTGATGGTTGGTTTTTGGTTTGGAGAGGTGATGATTTCTACCTGGTCTCCACTTTTTAATTCATAATTTAAAGGGACTAATTTTCCGTTGACCCTTGTTCCTCTTGTTTTTATTCCAATTTCGGAGTGGATGCTAAAAGCAAAGTCCAGTGATGTGGCGCCTTTTGGTAAGGATTTGATTTCTCCTTTTGGGGTAAAAATATAAATCTCTTTTGAATACAAGTTCATTTTGAAATCTTCGACAAAATCTACTGCACTTGTCTCTGAATTTTCAAGGGCTTCTTTCAAAAGGTTTAGCCAGACATCAAGACCATTTTCTTCCGAGGCTCCGTTTTTGTATTTGTAATGTGCAGCATAACCTTTTTCGGCGATTTCATCCATACGTTCGCTTCGCACCTGTACTTCTACCCAACGGCCTTTTGGCCCCATTACGGTAATGTGTAATGCTTCGTAACCAGTTGATTTTGGTGAGGAAATCCAGTCACGTAAACGACTTGGACTGGGTCTGTAGTGGTCTGTTACGATTGAATAAATTTTCCAAGCTAGGAATTTTTCATCATGTGGATTTGATTTATAAACGATACGCAAGGCAAATTTGTCGTAGACTTCGTCAAAAGTCACGTTTTGCGCCAGCATTTTTCTATTAATCGAATAAATAGACTTTGGTCGGCCTTTGATGATGTAATCTACATTTTCTTCATCTAATGCTTTTTTGAGTACTTCGGAAATGTCTTTTATGTAAAGATCTTGTTCTTCCTTGGTTTCTCTTATTTTACTGACGATATTGTTGTATCTTTCTGGTTCAGTATATTTTAGTCCTAAATCTTCAAGTTTGTTTTTGATTTTATAAAGACCTAATCTATGGGCTAATGGAGCGTAAATGTATAAGGTTTCAGACGCCAGTTTGACCTGTTTGTGGTCTTCCATCGAGTCCATAGTCAGCATGTTATGCAATCTATCGGCTATTTTTATCAGGATTACTCGAACGTCATCATTAAGAGTCAATAGCATTCTGCGAAAATTCTCGGCCTGCATTGAAACATTAAGGTCTTTTTGTACCAATGATATTTTGGTTAATCCTTCAACCAGTTGGGCGATTTTGGGATTAAACATTTTTTCAATGTCTTTGACGGTGATGGGTGTGTCTTCAACAACATCGTGCATTAAGGCCGCAGCAATGGAAGTTGCTCCCAAACCAATATCGGAAGCTACAATTTTGGCCACCGCGATAGGGT
>DATEOV010000105.1:0-4531 GCA_035273645.1 Flavobacterium sp.
ATTTTTTATTATTTATAAAAGTGAGCTTATGTATGCGATTTAACCGCAAAGAGCACAAAGTTGACGCAAGGTTCGCAAAGCTTTGCGGACTTTGCGGTTTCTATTAGCGACCCTTGCGGTTAATTTTACTTCCTAACCTCCAGCAAACGGTGGCAGAAAAGCAATTACGTCTTTGTCTTTTATTGTGCTTTGCAAACTACTCATCGCTTGATTAACCGCAATGGTATAGGTTGTATTTTGCATGTCTTGGTAACTGCTTTCTATTTTTGATTTTAATGCATAAACCGAAATAGACTCTTCATCAAAAGTGAATTGCTCCTCTTTCAATTGTGTAATATCAGCCAGTAAACCAAAATATTTTAGCGTTATGGTCATTTGATTAAATTTTGATATTCTTCTTGTGTATTTATATTTTGTACTTGATTGCTCCATTTTTCAGGAACTTCAATAGTTTGGTGTTTGACATCCTCAATCACTTGTCTCAATTTCAACTGATTTCCAGCCATGTGTTCGCCAAAAACAATTCGCATAGAGCGGTCATAAACTCCTATTAATGGGTTTGTTTTCTCTCCACTTTTAGTTTGTGTAACCATATATGTTTCATCGTGGTTTTCTATCAGCCATTCTAATAATTCTGTAGAAACCATTGGTACATCAATACTCAAAACCAGATTTACTTTGGTTTTAGATTCTTTCAATGCTGTGTAAAGTCCACCTACCGGACCTTTATTTTCAATTATATCTTCAACCCTTGGAAAACCTAAAGCATCATATTCGTTATTTCCCGACACAATTAAAATATTAGAACCCACTATCGGCTGTAAAGCATCGCAAATGTGTTTGATGAATGTCTTTCCGTTCAAATCCAATAAGCCTTTATCTGTTCCCATGCGTTGGCTTTTCCCGCCGGCCAATAGTATTGCCGTAATCTGATTTTCCATAATTTGATTTATAAAGAATGTTTTTTAAGTTGCAAATCCAGAAATTCCCAACAAGCAACATTGATTTTTTCAAAAGACTCAATAAGCAATTTACCATATGGAGTCACTACAGTACCTCCACCCCTATTCCCTCCTACTTGAGTCGCTATTAAGGGTTCTTTGGAAGCTTTATTCGACGCATCAATTAACTTCCATGCTTTTTGATACGAAATATTCATCTCCTTTGCGGCTTTATTGAGCGAACCTGTGGTCTCTATCAGTTTTAACAACTGAATACGTCCTTCGCTAATGAGAATCCCCTCATCAGTTTCAATCCAAATTTTGCTCTTGATTTTCAAAGTCGATAATTTTCGTTATACTTTTACAAATATAACGAAATGAATATATCTAAAAAATAAAAAAACAGTTTCTCACCATATATTTTGTTATAAAAAATAGCAAGACAATTACGCCAAAAAAAGCTACTTGAAGAATAAAAATAATTATATTCGCTCTTCCTTGACAACCATAACCAATTATAAATGAATATGAAACAAGCCACAACTATTGACGAAGTCATTCTGTTTTTGGATGAAATAATTGAAACATCAAAACTGGAACAAAGTGCCATCGGCTTGTTTACCACATTATATCGAGAAGTTACCCTAAAAATCAAACAAGGCATTGACGATGGTTCTTTTCAGAATGGGGAACGAATGGAAAAGCTGGATGTTATTTTTGCCAATCGATATTTGAAGGCTTATTACCAATACAAAGCAAAAGAAAAACCTTCGGAGTGCTGGGAATTCTCTTTTAAACAAGCAGAAAGCTATTGGCCAATAGTAGTTCAATATTTACTACTTGGAATCAATGCCCATGTGAATTTAGATTTAGGAATAGCCTCTGCCTTAGTCAGTACTCCAGAAGATATCGAAGACTTAAAATCCGATTTCGATCAAATAAATACTATCCTTAGCAATCTGGTAGGAAGTGTTGAAAAATGCTTAATTAAAATCTGGCCAACGCTTACTATTATACTAAAATTATCGGGCAAAATAGACAATTTCTTTATTGACTTTAGCATGAAAACCGCAAGGGATGGTGCTTGGAAATATGCCAATGAATTTGTGGTACTTCCAGAAAATCAAAGAGAAGCCAGTATACAGGAAAGAGATGCGAAAATCACCAAAATCGCTCGATTGATTTCAAATCCAGGCTATTTAGTAAGCGGTATTTTTAAATTCATTCGATTGTTCGAAAGAGGAACCGTTGCCCAAAAAATTATTGACTTACAAATGATTGAAGAAAAACAAGTGGAATGCATAGTCGCTTTATACTGATATGAATTCGAAAAGCCTATAAAAAAACCGCAATCCCGATTGATATTTTGAGATTGCGGTTTTTATCATTTAAATATAAATATCTAAGCTTGTTCTTTCACAAACCTAGCAATTACTTCCTGATAATAGTTAAATGTAATTTTAGCAATAGACTCCCAACTAAACTGTTTCAATACTCTTACTCGACCTGCTTTTCCCATTGCGGTTGCTAATTCTTCATTATCCAATAATGCATTTACTTTGGTCGCAAATGCTTTTTGAAAAGCTGTCGGATCCAGTGGATTAAAGTTCGTTCTCGAAACACTTTCCAGCGAAATCAAATATCCAGTTTCTCCCTCAACAATTATCTCCGGAATTCCGCCTACATGACTACCTACTACAGGTGTTTCACAAGACATAGCTTCTAGATTTATAATTCCAAAAGGCTCGTACAAAGAAGGGCAGGCAAAAACACGAGCATGACTGTACAACACTTTGACTTTGTCGCGTGGCAACATCTCCGAAATCAAAATCACTCCTTTTCTTTTCGTTTTCAATTGATCAATAAGCGTTGAAGTTTCAAGAGCAATTTCTTCAGTATCAGGAGCACCTGCACAAAGCACAATTTGACAATCTTCATTAAAATATTGAGCGGCTTCTATCAATTGCGAAATCCCTTTTTGACGGGTAATTCGCCCCACAAAAAGTACAAACGGAATATTTGGATCGATTCCGTATTCTCTCAATAGGTTATCATCGAAAGTAGGTTTGTAGAATTCTGGATCAATTCCGTTATGGATTACGGTCACTTTTTTGGGATCGACACCATAAGCTTCCACTACATCGGTTTTCATTTGTTCGCTTACGGCAATCACGCCATCTGCAGTTTTATAAGCATTGGTTTCAATCCATCGGGACATAAAATAACCATTTCCCAACTGCTCCACTTTCCAAGGGCGATGCGTTTCCAAACTATGAGTGGTCAATATCAGCGGAACCTGCAATAATTCCCTAGTAAAAACACCAGCCAAATGTGTGTACCAAGTATGGCAATGAACAATATCGGCTTTTGGAGTCGCCTGAGCCATTTCGACATTTCGACTTAAATTATGAAACATCTTGATGTGTTCGTTTTCCGGGTCAACCATTTTAGTCAAACAAGAATTTATTCCCTCTACATGCATGGAGTCCTTGTTTTCTTTTTGGTCACCAAAACACCGAACTTCGACTTGACCCAATTTGGCCAATTCGTGACTTAAAAAATCAATATGAACTCCTGCTCCGCCATAAATATTTGGCGGAAATTCATTGGTATAAAGCGCTATCTTCATTTACAGTATTTTTTAGTTTACAATATTCAACACAAGAGCAATCTTTTAAACCTGAACTCTTCTATGTTTTTTCTTTTTTAGATGATGACAAAAAAACAAAATGCCAACCCTTAGCCCCGATAAAAGTGAAAATCCTTATAAGCCGGGGTTCGGCTTATAAGATTGTAACGGATAGCGGGACGATGTTGACTAAAAAGCCAAATCTTTCTGCTCCAAACCTAACAATCGAACTTCGGGCATTAAAACATTGAACTGCATCAAAATATCAATTTAGTAAAAATACGAAACCGCAATTTAATTCGTACGGAAACCTACCATTATTTTAAAAACATTTTTTCACCAAGATTCTAAAAAAATTAAACTTTCCACAAAAGTCATCATTATTTAATATTGATAATTACTACATTTTAACTAGATTAGCGCAAAAATACAATTACCCTTTTATTCATTAAAACAACCCAAATATGAATCAAAACAACTCGAATTTTAACAGTTTCAATTTCGAAAAAATCGCCGATACCATTATCCGTCTCGGAGTATTATTCTTGCTGATTGGTTGGTGTTACGATATCCTGAAACCCTTTGTTTTAATCATAGTATGGGCCATTGTTATTGCCGTGGCATTGAGTCCAGTTTATGAATCTGTAGTAAAACTATTTAGAGGCAAAAAGATTTTGGCCACTGTTTTTCTGGCGTTGGTATTAATAAGTATTTTTGTTGTTCCCAGCATATTAGTGACCCAATCATTATATGAAGAAATCAACAACTTTACAGCTTCCTATCAGGCAAACGGGCATCTGATTCCGCCCCCAGGAGAAAACACCAAAAACTGGCCTACGTTTACAAAACCCATCTTGGAAATTTGGCAAACAGCCTCAGTTGATCTTTCCAAAGTTATAATCAAATATTCCGATCAGTTAAAAGTCGCTGGCGAATGGTTGTTGCTTGCCTTGGCCGGAAT
>DATEOV010000106.1:0-4650 GCA_035273645.1 Flavobacterium sp.
CTTGGTGCCAGATCGGTTTCGGAAGATGAAGTTCAGGTAGAGAACATGAGGAAATTTGGAGAACTAATCGGAATGGCATTTCAAATCAAAGATGATTTATTCGATTATTCCGAAGAAGCAATCGGGAAACCAACAGGAATTGACATCAAAGAACAAAAAATGACTTTGCCATTAATTCATGTTCTAAATAATTGTACTTCAAAAGAAAAGAGTTGGCTTATCAACTCGATAAAAAACCACAATAAGGATAAAAAAAGAGTTAAAGAAGTGATTGCTTTTGTAAAAGACAATCATGGTTTGGCTTATGCCGAAAATAAAATGGTTGAATTTCAGCAAGAAGCACTAGAATTGCTGAACGATTATCCAGAATCGGACTATAAAGCAGCGCTTGTTTTAATGGTGAACTACGTTATCGAAAGAAAGAAGTAAATTTCAACCTTAAAAAAACCTTTTTTTTACAATATTAAATATTTGATAAATAGCTGTTTGGGTTATTTGTCTAAATAAATTGTACTTTTATTTTAACTTTTTTTTTAAACCCATACAACCTTTTTGGTTTAATTCTCGTCTATAGATATAGAAACACTTTTTAAACGACTTTGAAAGTAATTAATTTACATAAGGAGGAAAATGAAATAATTGTATTGGCTGTTAAAAACAACCGACAGGCTCAACAATGCATTTATTCCAAATATTCGCCAAAGATGCTAAGTGTTTGCCGACAGTACATTAAAGACTTACATTTGGCCGAAGACGTTATGATTACCGCTTTTATGAAAGTGTTTGTCAATTTAGACCGATTTGAAAACAAAGGGAGTTTTGAAGGTTGGATTAGGAGAACGATGATTAATGAATGCATTTCATTTATTAGGGTTCAGAAAAAAGTACATTTTATTGAGGATTCTATAGGCTTTGAGGAAGTTGACAGTGAAGCCGATATTCAGTTTTCTATAGAAGATATTCAAAGTTTAATAGATAGTTTACCAGATGGATATAAAATCATCTTTAATTTATTTGTTATAGAAGGGTATAAACACAAAGAAATTGCAAGTATGTTGGGTATTAATGAAGGTACATCCAAATCGCAATTTTCTCATGCCAGAAGAATTTTGAAAAATCAAATAAGTATTTTGAAAAATAAAGAGAAGTATTCTTGAGTAAAAAAACAATACGATGAAAAAGAGTGTTATAGAAAATCAATTTAAAGAAAAGATTAATGCAAGGGAAATTACCCCTTCAAAAGCTTCTTGGGATAGATTGGATGCTATGCTTACTGTTGCCGAAAAACCAAAACGTAATTTTAAGTGGATGTATATTGCTGCGAGTCTTTTTGGGGTTTTGATGATAGGAACTTTATATTTTAATCAAAATGGAACAGGAAATTTTATTGCCAGAGATTCGATCGTAGTTAATGAACCCAAAGTTATTCCTAAAATAGAAGTAACAGCTGTAAAAATAAGTTCAGCGGAAAAAGTTGAGGTAGCAAAAATTACTAAAGAGCAATTAGTATCAACAGAAATAAAGCCCGAAGCGGGTTCTAATAGGGTTTTGTCCAATAAAGAAATTCAAGTTGCAGAAAAAGAAGTTATTCAAGAAGAACAAATACTAATCATCAATCAAAAAGCGGAACAGAAAATAGTTCTGCAAAAACCAACGTATGTTAATGCTGACGAGTTATTAGCATCCGTAGATAATGCCTCTCAAAAAAAGAGTTTTAAAGTAGCCAAATCAAATGTCAAAGTTAATTCGCATGAATTGCTTAGTCAAGTCGATGGTGAACTAGAACTTACTTTTAGAGAAAAAGCTATTAAAACTGTTAATCAAAATTTTAAAGCAGCAAAATTAGCTTTGAGCAATCGAAATTCAGAATAAATCATCAATCATATCAAAAAAAACAAACAAACATGAGAAATTTTAAAATTTACTTAGTAGTATTCGTATGCCTTTTCGGAAGCAAAATACTAGCTCAAGAATCATTTGAAAGTAGAACAAAAGAGGTTGCTTTCAAGATGGAGACAGTCGTAAAAGAAGAAAAAGAAAAATTAAAAATTAAGGTTGAGGAAGTGAATATCGAATTGTCAGAAAATAAAATTACTGCAGAAGAAGCCGATAAAAAGAAGAAAGAACTAGCCGAAGCTACAGCTGTAGCTATTGAAGATCAAGTCACAAAACTGGAAGAGGAATTGCACACAATAGTGCAAGACAAAGTTGATGGAAAGATTAAAAGCATTGCTAAAGACTCATCTGCCGCTATTACCATTCATTTCAGCAAAGATTATTTTTCGAATAAAAAATGTTTTAATGGTGAAAAAAGGACTACTTCTCAGTTTGTATTTGCACTTGGGGCAAATAATTTAGTAACGGATAAACAAGTCGCTAATTCGGATTTTAAATATTGGAAATCTCACTTTTATGAATGGGGTTTTACCTTTAATACAAGAATTCTAAAAGAAGATAATCTGTTACATTTTAAATATGGTATGTCGCTGGTGTATAATAATCTACGCCCAACAGATGATCGTTACTTTGTAAAAAATGGTTCGCAAACCGATTTGGCAACCAGTACAGTGCATTTAGACGAATCCAGATTTAGAAATGTATATATCATGGTGCCTCTGCATTTAGAGTTTGATTTCACTAAGAAGGAAATACGAGATGGTGCTAATTATTTTAGGACGCATAAAAGTATGCGAGTTGGTTTGGGTGGTTATGCCGGGTTTAGGGTAAAATCAAAACAAATTCTTTGTTTTGACGATGCAAGCGGAAACGATGTTGAACAAAAAACAAAAGGTAACTATAATGTTAATGACTTTAATTATGGATTGAGTACTTATGTAGGTTATAAAGCAACAAGTATATATTTGAAATATGATTTGCAGCCTTTGTTCGAAAATAATTCAGTTGATCAAAATAATATTTCGTTAGGACTTCGTTTCGATTTTAATTAATGATTAGTTAAGTTTTTTAATGAAAAAGTGTTTCAGCGATGAAGCACTTTTTTTATTTTGAATTATAAAGTTTGATTTGTGTATTTTTGTAACTGTTCGGATTTCCGAAAGGATTACTATTAAATATTCTTATAAGTTTTGATATCACAAGCAACCATAGATACTGTTTTTGAAACCGCTCGAGTAGAGGAGGTTATTGGAGATTTTGTACAGTTAAAAAGAGCGGGAAGTAATTTCAAAGGGCTGAGTCCGTTTTCGGATGAGCGTTCCCCTTCCTTTATGGTTTCGCCAGCAAAAGGAATTTGGAAAGATTTTAGTTCTGGAAAAGGTGGGAACTCCGTTGCTTTTCTGATGGAGCATTCACATTTCACATATCCAGAAGCTATTCGGTATTTAGCCAAAAAATACAATATTGAGATCGAAGAAACCGAATTGTCAGATGAAGAAAAATTAAATACAGATGTTCGCGAAAGTATGTATTTGGTTTCTGAATTTGCCAAAACCTATTTTCATACTACACTTTTAAACTCTGAAGAAGGAAAAGCTATTGGACTCTCTTATTTTAAAGAGCGTGGTTTTACCAATGAAACCATCAAGAGATTTGCTTTAGGATATTCGCCAGAAACTTGGGATGCTTTTACAAAGGAAGCGTTAGGGAAAGGATATAAAATGGAATTCTTGGAAAGTACAGGATTGACCATTGCAAGAGAAGATCGCCCTTTTGATCGATTTAAAAGCAGGGTAATGTTTCCTATTCAAAGTATGTCAGGAAGAGTGCTTGGGTTTGGAGGTAGAATTTTGACTAATGATAAAAAAGCCGCCAAATACTTAAACTCTCCAGAGAGTGAAATTTACCATAAAAGTAAAGTGCTTTATGGTATTTTTCAAGCTAAGCAGTCAATTGCGAAACTAAACAATTGTTTTTTGGTTGAAGGTTATACTGATGTTATTCAGTTCAATCAAGCAGGAATTGAAAATGTGGTTGCCTCTTCGGGAACTGCACTTACTCCAGATCAAATAAGATTAATCAATAGGTTGACAAAAAATATTACTGTTCTATTTGACGGTGACGCTGCGGGACTTCGAGCTTCTATTCGTGGAATCGATTTGATCCTCGAAGAAGGGATGAATGTAAAAGTCTGTGCGTTTCCAGATGGAGAAGATCCTGATAGTTTTGCTAGAAAAACGCCTTATGAGGATCTAGTAGCCTATTTAGAAAATAATTCCAAAGATTTTATTCAGTTCAAAGCATCACTTTTGATGAATGATGCTAAAAACGATCCCGTTAAGAAAGCCGATTTGATTCGAGATATGGTGCAGAGTATTTCTAAAATTCCGGACAGAATCCAGCGAGAAATTTATATTCAGGAGTGTTCCAGAATAATGGATATTTCTGAGCAGGTTTTAACGAGCACTTTGGCGCAGCTGGTTCAAAAAGATGTTGCCGAAGTAGGGAAAAAAGCAAAACAGGAGCAAAAAGCTTTTGAAGTTGTAAAAAATGAAAATCCTGTTCAAACTGCAAAAGTTGATGTTCTGTATCGCTTGGAACGTAAAATAATTGAAATTCTTTTATTATATGGCAATAAAACGGAGGAGTTTGAAGATGACTTCATGAAAACAAATGAATCTGGTGAAATTGAAACGGTAACTGAAAAGAAAGAATATAAGGTTTACCAAAGGATTTATTTGAGTCTGCAGGAAG
>DATEOV010000107.1:0-5618 GCA_035273645.1 Flavobacterium sp.
TCGGAATTGTGTTTTAACAGGGTATTGGCTGTCAAACAGAATAATTTCATTAAATTTGACATACAAATAAAAATAAAAAATGAATAAATTTTTCACATTGATAATTCTATTATTTGGCTTCTTATTGATGCCAAATGGTGCTTTTGCATGTGATAATAATTCAACAAAACATTCTTCCAAAAAAGAGATTTCTTCCAAAAAGTGTGATGACGATTGCTGTAAAAAGGATAATCATTCAAAAAACAAAAAGCACAATGGGTGTGATGGTAAATGCAATCATTCTAAGTGTGCTTGCGCTTCTTTTGGTCACACATCTATTGTAATTACTGAATGGAACATTAATAATGAACTTTTTAATTTCTGTTCAGAAAAACAAAATTTTTACAATTTTGAAACCTCAATTTCTTCGGGTTTCTATTCCCTTTGGCTTATACCAAAAATAGGCTAATTTCTAAATTTGATAGCCATAGGTGTGTCAAATATAAAGTACAGGTTACTTTAAAAAAAATCTTTTTTGTAACTAATATGATTTCAGAGTAATAGCTTGTTAAGCTGTCATTCTGTAATTGTTTGGTTAATTCAAATAAATTATTAAAATTAAAATACTATATAATGAACTCATTAAAAAAAATAATGATGACAATAATGCTATTGTTTTCATTTGTTGCATCTAATGCACAAATCAAAAATGCAAAGACCGAAGAAGTAAAAATATTCGGGAATTGTGGTATGTGCGAAAGCACTATTGAAAAAGCTGGGAATCTAAAAAAGATTACCCAAGTAGATTGGAATAAAGACACCAAAATGGCTGTCCTCACATATGATTCTGCAATTACAAATAAAGATGAAATACTTAGACGTATTGCATTGGCAGGTTATGATAGCAATAGTTTTCTGGCTCCTGATAATGTATATTCAAAGCTTCCGGAATGTTGTCAGTACGATAGGAAAGCCAAAATGGGACCAAAAAATGAAATGACAGAGATGACAATCTCGAATAGTTCTGCTGTGGCCGAAAGTCAAGAAACAAATCAGTTGGAGTCCGTTTTTGAAAATTATTTTTTATTGAAAGATGCCTTGATTAAAACAGACAGTAAGACCGCATCAGCAAAATCAAAAATGCTATTGACTACTATTATGGCTGTAAAAATGGAAACATTAAAGATGGATGTTCACGTAGTTTGGATGAAAGTATCGAAAGATCTAAGTAATGATTCAAAAAACATTTCTGAAACACAGAATATTCAAAAGCAAAGGGAGATTTTTAAATCATTGTCAAAAAACATGTATGAATTGATAAAAGTTTCAAAACCATCTGAAGCAGTTTATTACCAATACTGCCCGATGCAAGATGCCAATTGGCTAAGCAAAGAAAATGCAATTAAAAATCCCTATTATGGTTCAGAAATGTTGACTTGTGGTAAAACTGTGGAAATAATTAAAAAATGAAAATTATACTATTTCTAAAAGAAGTAATCTGTTCAACAAACACTAAAAAAATGATTCTAACCAATAGAAAACATAAGTTACCAATAATAGTTTTGTTGCTATTGGCTACAACTTCATTTGCCCAAAACATTGTTCGTTACGATTTATACGTGCGAGATACGATTGTGAATTTTACGGGTAAACCGATAAGAGCCATAGCAGTAAATGGTCAAATACCAATGCCTACTCTGACTTTTACAGAAGGGGACATTGCTGAAATATACGTGCATAACGAATTGGATGAAGATACATCATTGCATTGGCACGGTTTATTTTTGCCCAATAAAGAAGATGGTGTGCCTAATTTGACCCAAATGCCCATAAAACCTCATACGATTCACAAATATACCTTTCCGATAATTCAGAACGGAACCCATTGGTATCATAGCCATACAGAATTGCAAGAGCAAATTGGTATGCATGGCTCTTTCATTATGAAGAAAAATGAGGATGACCCAACATTTCGAAAAGGGATTGATAATTTACCAACAGTACCGATAATTTTGAGCGAATGGACGGATATGAATCCTGATAATGTACATCGATTATTACATAATGCTTCAGATTGGTTTGCTATCAAGAAAGGAACAACACAAAGTTATGCAGAAGCAATTAAAGCAGGGCATTTTATGACGAAAGTAAATAATGAATGGAGACGCATGAATGCAATGGATGTAAGTGATGTTTATTATGATAAATTTCTGATTAATGGAAAAAAGGAACAACAGTTGTCTCAATTTAAGACAGGTGATAAAGTCCGTTTACAAATTTCGAACGGAGGAGCATCAACTAATTTTTGGCTTACTTATGCAGGGGGCAAAATAACGGTTGTAGCCAATGATGGGAATGATGTGGAGCCTGTAGAAGTTGATAGATTGTCGATAGCGGTATCTGAAACCTATGATGTCATTGTAACTGTTCCGGTGGGTAAAACAGCTTATGAATTTCTGGCTACATCCGAGGATCGCACAAAATCAACTTCATTGTATATTGGTGACGGCATCAAACAATTAGCGGAACCTTTGCCAAAATTAAAATATTTTGAAGGAATGAAAATGATGAATGGAATGATGAAAATGAACGGCGATTTGGATGATATGGGCATGAGTATGAGTCTGAATCAGATGGATATGAATGTGGTGATGTATCCCGAAATAACAGGGGAGGAGAAAAAAAGGAAAAGAAGAAAGGGTGAGGAAAGCAAAACAAAAGAAGTGGAATACAATAGCAACAAACTTTCGGATATTATTACTTTAAATTACACAATGTTGAAATCGCCCACAAAAACTACTCTTCCCAAAGACAAACCTGTAAAAGAATTGCGTTTTGAACTTTCAGGAAATATGAATCGCTATGTTTGGAGTTTGGATAATAAAGTTGTTTCCGAGGTAGATAAAATTCTAATCAAGAAAGGAGAAAATGTACGCGTTACGCTTTACAACGGTTCGATGATGCGTCATCCGATGCACTTGCATGGTCACGATTTCAGGTTGTTAAATGATCAAGGGGATTATGCTCCACTTAAAAACGTTGTAGACATTATGCCTATGGAAACGGATACTTTAGAATTTAACGCACATGAAGAAGGGGATTGGTTTTTTCATTGTCATATTTTGTATCATATGATGAGTGGAATGGGAAGGGTTTTTAGTTATGAAAATCAAGCTTCAAACCCTGAAATACCAAACCCAAAATTGGCTCAAAAGAAATTATTTGCCGATGACAGAATGTTTCATTTCATGGCTGAAAATGATTTTGCAACCAATGGTAATGATGGTGAAGCAATGTATCAAAACACGCGTTGGAGTATTGGGACTGAATGGAGATTGGGTTATAATGACATGCATGGCTATGAAGTAGAAACACATATCGGCCGATATATTGGAAAAATGCAGTGGTTGATGCCTTTTATTGGCTTTGATTGGAGATACCGTAAAATGGGCATGGATGAGCATGAACAAAATATTTTTGGACAAACTGATACTAAAGATAATCGAACGGTTTTTAGTGCCGGTGTAAATTATACTTTACCAATGCTTATCATAGCACAAGCCGAAATCTTCACTGACGGAAATGTTCGTATTCAATTGGAGCGGAAAGATATTCCAGTCACAAAACGTTTGCGAATGAACTTAATGTGGAATACCGATAAGGAGTATATGGCTGGTCTGAGATACATTGTCAAGCGGAATTTTGGAATTACAACACATTATGACAGCGATATGGGAATGGGGTTTGGCCTGAATTTGAATTATTAAAAGAGACAACTTTTTTTATTATAATGAGTTGATTTTGGATTCAAAGAATGAGGCATGAATAGTAAAATTTTAACTTTTTTTTTATAATAATCCATATCGAATCTCCTTAATTTCGTTCAACTTAAAAATCATACATGAAAATAGCAATTGTTTGTTATCCAACATTTGGCGGAAGTGGCGTAGTTGCTACAGAATTAGGCTTAGAATTGGCAAGACGAGGACACGAAATTCATTTTATTACGTATAGTCAACCAGTTCGTTTAGCATTATTAAATCCCAATGTTCACTACCACGAAGTAATCGTTCCTGAATATCCTTTGTTCCACTTTCAGCCATATGAATTGGCGTTGTCCAGTAAATTGGTTGACATGGTTAAATTGTATAAAATTGAGGTTCTGCATGTGCATTATGCGATTCCTCACGCTTATGCAGGCTATATGGCTAAGCAAATGTTGAAAGACGAAGGAATCGATATTCCGATGGTAACGACGCTTCATGGGACTGATATTACTTTGGTTGGTAATCATCCTTTTTACAAACCCGCAGTAACTTTTAGTATCAATAAATCGGACTATGTAACTTCGGTTTCTCAAAGTTTGAAAGATGATACGCTGAAATTATTCAATATTAAAAATGAAATTCAGGTGATTCCGAATTTCATCGAATTGGACAAAAATAAATACGATCCGACGGTTCCTTGCCGACGATCTGTTATGGCAAATCCTGATGAAAGGATAATAACGCATATCAGTAATTTTAGAAAGGTAAAACGTATTCCAGATATCATTAAAATATTTTATAAAATTCAAAAAGAAATTCCATCAAAATTAATGATGGTAGGTGATGGGCCTGAAAAAGAAAAGGCTGAAAAAATGTGCAGAAAGTTTGGTATTCAGGATAAAGTGATATTTTTCGGGAATAGTAACGAAATAGACAAAATTCTAGGTCTTACCGATTTATTTCTTTTACCATCAGAAACTGAAAGTTTTGGATTGGCCGCGTTAGAAGCAATGGCTTGTGGAGTTCCTGTTATATCAAGTAATTCTGGTGGTTTACCTGAGGTGAATATAGATGGAGTTTCGGGGTATTTAAGTGATGTTGGGGAAGTTAATGAAATGGCCGAAAATGCATTGAAAATATTAAAAAAGGATGCCGTTCTTGCCGAATTTAAAAAGAATGCCTTACATGTAGCCGAAAGTTTTGACATTAAAAACATTCTACCTATTTATGAAGCTTTATATCTCAAGGCCATTAATAAATACAAATAGGTAAAAAATCCATCTTTAACATCAGTAAAAGATGGATTTTTTTTAGAATTTATACCTCATTGCCAGGCCTACATTGAATCCAAAATCATTTTTCTCGTAATTATTAAAAACAAATTCTGGCCTTGCGTCCATGGCAACTTGCATAGGAATTTCTTTGAAGTTGTATTCAATACCAACATCTACATTAATTACAGCATAAATTCCATTATCATTTCCATTATTGTAATTATCATCAGTATTCCAGTAACCTAACCCACCACCTACGCCAGCATACCAATCTAATTCTTTTTCAATATTCCAATACCATTGATATATTCCAGATAGTTTTATGTCATCGGTATTATTATCTTTACTGAAACCCAAATCAAGTTCCAATCGATTTTTTACCGATAGTTTTTTTTGATATGAGATTTCAACTCCGAAACCATGATTGTTTCCAAATCGCAATCCAATTGCATTTTTTGAAATGTTATCTTGTTTTGTAATATTTTCTTGATTTTCTTGTGCTTGACTAGAAAATACCAGCCCAATTAGCAGATATAAGCAGTAGTAGTTTTTTTTCATTCGTCTATTTTTTTGGTGTTAATAAACATGCTGTTTATAA
>DATEOV010000108.1:0-3404 GCA_035273645.1 Flavobacterium sp.
ATCCTTTGTTTGATGGTATCAATACAGGAAAGCATTGGTGCGGAAAATTTTTGAAAGATTACAACCCAATTGCTTGGTAGTTTTTTGTTTCAGGATTAATGTTTAGTCTAAAAAAATCTTTATTAGATAAAAAATAAAGCCACAACAGAATTAGCTTCCGTTGTGGCTTTTATTATTACTTTAATTGGGTTGTTATCCTTAATTAACTGAAATTAATTTTACTTCAAAAATAAGTGCCGAACCGCCAGGAATAGGTCCCATAGTGTTATCTCCGTATCCTAAATGAGCAGGTACCAAAAGAATACCGCTACCTCCAGCTTTGAAATGAGGAATGCCTTCTGTCCAACCTTTTATTACTTGATCCAAGCCAAAAGAAATTCCTTCAGGTCCGCTTTGGTCAAATACGTTTCCATTAGTGAAAGAACCTTTGTAAGCTACAGTTACATTTGATGTTGCAGTAGGTTGTGCTCCAGTTCCAGGTTCATTAATCACATAATATAAGCCAGAATCACTTTTTTCGGCCTTTAAATTATTTTTGGCTATGTAATCGGTGATTTCTTTGTCGTTTTTTGCAACGTTATCAACAGTTGCTTCTTTTGTAGGTTCTTTTGTTTCTTCAGTTGTTGCTTCTTTGTTTTTGTTGCAAGAGATAAGAAGAGTCAAGGCCACTAGGGCAGATAATAAGTGTTTCATATAAATGGATTGTTTTTTTAATGCGCAAATATAGTAAAAACCGATACTGATTTTTTGTTAAAAGCTGAATTCGGTTATTATTGTTTTTCCTTTTTTAAATGATGGTTAGAAAGCAAAATATTTTCCTTTAGCCCCGATAGTAGTGGAAATCCTTTTTTGAGCCGATTTTTCTTGGGCTCAAAAAAGATTGCAACGAATAGCGGGACGTTGCTGCGAAAAAAGCCAAATCTTTCTGCTCCAAGATAAACGGAATTAAAATGCTTCTCCGTCATTAAAATAGAATGTTTGAGAATCGCGCCCTAGTCCAAAATTGAGGATGAAATTGGTAAGTGTGTCTTTGTCTAGAAGGATTCTCAATCCCACACCGATTGCGGGCTGAATAGCTTCGAATTCGGTAAGGCTTTTGCTGGTAGTGGTTGCAGTTGTAGCATTGGCAAATACTGTTCCGCTGATCATTTGGTTTTTAGTAATCGGGAACCGATATTCGCTTTCAAGATACATCAGGTTTGTACCTCTTAAAAGTCCTTGTGTATAGCCTTTTCCGCTACGGCTGTTTTGATCCCAACCTATTGCCGGGAGATTTAAATAAGGCAATCTGCCCCTTAGTTGAAATTGACCATAGGCCCAAAAGCCTAGAACGTGTTGTTTGTTGGTTTTGCTGATGGGGATGAAATATCTGCTTTCGAGCAATAAAGTCGCACTACGATGTTTGTTAAGATCTGTTTGAGGATTGTAACGGTAATTCATGTTCAGGAATAAACCTTTATTTGTGTTTATTAAGTTGTCTCTAGTGTCGTATATAAAATTAATGCTCATTCCATTGACCGCATAATTCTTAGCACTGAACCCATATTCTTTGGAATAATTGTAGTGATAGGTGTATTGTCCATTGGCAACATCCAAAAGTTTATCTTCTATGTTGGAATAACTGTCAAAATGGATTCCTGCTCCGATAAAAAAGGAAGGAAAGATATTGTAAGATACTGTTTCATGAAATTTAAAGTAATTATAATTCATGGGTTGTTCTATAGAACTAAAACTAAAGTCTTTAAATTCGGCACCCCAAGGGATGATATCTGTTCCCAGACCATAATTGGATTGTGAGAAAATATAATATCGAAAATCACCGCTAAAGTAGAACTTGTCATTACTGATGTACATATTGTTTTTCAAATATGTCAGCACTTGTTTTTGCGTACTATAAGAAGCTCCTCCTGACATTAAAGAGATTTTGTTTTCAGGCTTTGTTTTGAAACTAAATTGGCTTATAAAGCCAAGGGTTAAACCATTTGCGGGTTGGTAGCCCAATGTGGGGAATGCAATTAAATTTGTTTTAGAATCTGGCTTGCTTATTTTTAGAGTGTCTTCTTTTGTAAATAAATCAATAATTGAGCGTAGTGGACGTTTTTTTTCTTCCGCCTTATTCTCTTCTTGCGAAAAAGTAGCTTGAGAATAAATAAGAAAAAAAAGAAATAAAATTCTCAATTTCAGAATATTTGTAAAAGTCATAAGGAAGTTTTGCGCTTTAACCAAAACGTTTATTTAGATTTTGCTCAATCAATTCTTTGAAAATAAAACATAAAACTAAGCAAAATTTCTCTCTAAGATTTAATTATGATAATAAAAGTGTTTTATCATTATGTCAATAAAACAATAATGAATCAAAGGAATGTTTAAATAAAGTTGAAAAACTACGATAGAATTTGATTCCGTTGCTTTTTTTTATTGGTATAAGATGTTTTACAGCTTATTTGAATTGAATAATAGATTTAATTAACCGATGTTAATTTTCTATAAAAAATAAATCCCCAACACTTTCAGACTTCAGTATCCAATGGTGTTGGGGATTATAATAAAGAGACTTGTTTTAATTTTTACTCAGCACGAAATAGTTATTGATTTATTTTAGATAAGTTTTACTAATTAATCGTTTATGAGTATTGCAAATAGACCACGGGTAGTATATTCCTAAAGTAATAATAGTTAATAGTAATTGCCCCCAGATGAATAGAAAGTCATTCATGTCATCGTTATCAAATCCAAATTCTCGTTTTATTTCCCCATTACTTGCCACAGTTCTTTCTGTGAAATATTTATATAATTTTAGAATAGCCATTGGCATATAGATCCCAAATGTAATAATTGAAAGGAAAATTTCTATAACCATTTTACCGCATGAATTCCAAAAATTTGTGTCCCATGATATATTGTAATTTTTGAAATCAATATTTACGGTCCATTTGTAAACAAAATACATGTAAGGTATTAATATTACAAACATAATTATTTGCTGTATGAAAGTAATATAAACAGGCATTTGTTGACCTACATTATTCATTGCGAATTTTACCAATAGAATCATCATTATAATCATTGGTAAAATAAGAGTAAATGTTAGTATTTTAAATAATTTTCCACCTTTCCCTTGAAATGTAAATGCGTTTGAATCATATGAGGAATTGTCAATAAAAAAGCTATGCATATTGCGTATAAACCAGGGCATGTATATACCAAATGTTATTACGGATAGAAAATAACCTAATATCATTTTTCCAATAAATTCACCAAAAGACCCGCCAAAAACTATTGATTTTTCTTTATAGGTGATGTGTTCTATTATTAGTTTTGAAATATAAAAAATTATAACAAATGCAATTAAAAACAATACTAAAAACATTGGAAAAATATAAAGTTGAGGTGTTCCTCCAAGT
>DATEOV010000109.1:0-2389 GCA_035273645.1 Flavobacterium sp.
AAATCAGGCTAAGAACATCAACCAAGCCACCCATCACGATCCAAGCTTCGATACTGAATGGCTTCCGAAATATGGCCAGAACCAACCACGTCTACTCCTTCTAAATCAGCGATAGTTCGAGAAACTTTCAGAATCCTGTCAAAAGCGCGGGCAGAAAGATTCAATCTTTCCATAGCGGTTTTCAATAATAACAACGAAGCGTCATCAAGTGCGCAATGCTCTCGAATTTGTTTCGAACTCATTTGTGCATTATAATGAATATGATCTATTTCTTCGAATCTTTTGGATTGGATTTCACGAGCCGAAGTAACTCGTTTTCTGATTTCTACACTACTTTCCCCATTCCTTTTTTCGGTTAATTTATCAAAAGGAACAGGCGTTACTTCAATATGAATATCGATTCTATCCAATAAGGGACCGGAAATTTTACTCAAATAACGGGTCATTTCATGAGGTGATGAAGTGTTGGGAGAATCCGGATCATTGAAAAATCCGCTTGGACTCGGGTTCATACTTGCAACCAACATAAATGACGAGGGATACGTTATTGTAAATTTTGCCCTCGAAATCGTTACCTCCCTATCTTCCAATGGTTGTCGCATTACTTCCAGCACTTCGCGTTTAAATTCGGGCAACTCATCCAAAAACAAAACCCCATTGTGCGCCAACGAAATTTCGCCTGGTTGCGGATAACTTCCACCGCCCACAAGAGCAACCGAAGAAGCCGTATGATGAGGACTACGAAACGGTCGCTGATTCATTAATCCTACATCCTTTACTTTTCCGGCGACGCTATGAATTTTTGTAGTTTCCAAAGCTTCTTTCAAAGTCATTGGAGGCAAAATACTCGGCAATCTTTTGGCAATCATCGTTTTTCCGGAACCTGGAGGTCCTATCAAAATTATATTATGACCGCCCGCAGCCGCAATTTCCATACAACGTTTTATGGATTCTTGTCCACGCACTTCGGAAAAATCAAATTCCGGAAAATCTAAAGTTTTATAAAATTCATCCCGTGTATTAATAACCGTAGGAGCAAGTGTTCCTTTTCCTTCAAAAAAATCAATGACTTCCAATACATTTTCCACACCATAAACATCAAGACCGGCTACAATAGCCGCTTCTTTTACGTTTTGTTTGGGCAGAAAAAAACCTTTAAAACCTTCTTCTTTGGCTTTAATGGCAATAGGAAGTCCCCCTTTTATAGGCTGTAAACTTCCGTCTAGCGAGAGTTCCCCCATAATGAGATATTTGCCCACCTCCTCTGATTTGATTTGCCCCGATGCGGCAAGAATCCCTATAGCAAGTGTCAAATCATAGGCAGACCCTTCCTTCCGTAGATCGGCAGGAGCCATATTGATGGTTATTTTTTTTACTGGAAGATTATACCCATTATTTTTTAATGCGGCTGCAATGCGGTAACTGCTTTCTTTTATTGCATTATCAGGCAAACCTACCAAATGGTAGCCTACGCCTTTATCAATATTCACTTCCACAGTGATCGTAGTTGCTTCTACTCCAAAAACGGCACTTCCGTAAACTTTGATTAACATATAATATAGTTTTATTTAAATGTAAACACTATTTTACTTTAAAACAAAAATATTTAATCAAATTCCTACTTATATAACATTTTAATGTCTTGATGTATTTTAAATTACTAATACACCAACCCTATTTGTTCCCTCACTTTATCCACAATTGCAATAAGAACCAAACTGTTTTGATGTGACCAAAGTTCACTTTCAATTTTATTTCCTCTGATACAGGCATGACATTCTTCGATTTCATAGGTATAGCCTTTGCCAAGTGTAGGTCTTTTGAATTTCTCTTTATGGCCGTCATGAATCAACGTGTAAGATTCTGTCATGTACCAAGGAGAATTGAGATTAATTCGGCCTTCCGTGCCACTTATGGTAGCTTTAAGATTAGAAGAAGATAAAAAACTGGAGTGCAATATCGCTTGTGCAGTTTCATATTGTAAAATAATAGATGTTTGCAAGTCGGCACCAGTGGAATGAAAATTGGACTTGGCTACAATCTCTTTGGGAATTCCCAACATCAAATAAGCCAAAAACAATGGATAAACACCAACATCCATCAATGAACCACCACCTAGTTTTAGATCAGTCATTCTGTTACCTTCGAGATTTTCGACTGCAAAAGCAAAATCGGCATTAAGGTATTTCACATCGCCTATTAAACCGTTTTGGACATGCAGCAACGCTTCACGCACCGAAGGATTGAAACGAGTCCAGAACGCCTCCATAAAAAACTTTTTATATTTCCTTGCCGTTTCAATCATCTGCAAAGCATCTTGATAACGCAATGCTATAGGCTTTTCACACAGAACATGCTTATTGTTTTGCAATGCCTTAATCGTTAGTTC
>DATEOV010000110.1:0-4200 GCA_035273645.1 Flavobacterium sp.
CCATTTCATTTGCCTCGTCAGGAATGGTTTTGTCTTCAGATTTTAAAGGAACATTTGGAAAACATATAGTTTGAAGATGATATAAACTTATAATTAAAATTTTGCTATTAACTAAAACCACTGATTATGAAAAATTTATTACAGAAGTTTTATTTGTTATTTTGTTTTGTTTATTGTTTAACACTCAACGCCCAAAGCGGTAAGGTGTTGAACTTGGATGGGGTCAATACCTATATGTCTGTTGCTGATCATCCCGATCTTGATTTTGGCTCAGGCCAAAACAAAACAATCACTTGTTGGATTAAAACTACCACAAATACTGGAACACCAAGAATTTTTGCCAAAAGAGCAGGTACTTCAGGAAATGGATATGAGTTTTGGACAGGAAACGGATCCAATGCTGGTAAATTCGCTATGAACATGAGTGGAACGGGTTCGCCAAATAACATCAGTACGGCTGGTTATTCAAGCAGTTCAATTGCTGACGCTACTTGGCATCACGTGGCTTTTGTATTGGATGCAACTAGCTCAAGAACTGTATATGGTTACTTAGACGGTGTTTTGGTTAATACAGGAAAAACGTTTACCTCGTCTACTTCTGATTTTTCTAATGCGGTAAGCTTTATTGTTGGAGCAACATCTGACACCAACAAAAGTTTCAAATGGGCTGGACAAATAGATAATGTTCGTATTTGGAATTTAGCTATGACTCCAACTGAATTGCAAGCAGATATGGGCACAATGATATCTGGACCTATGGCGAATCTTATAGGAGCTTGGGATTTTGAAAATGTAAGTGGTACCACTGTACCGGATGTTTCTGGTAATAATCATCTTGGAACCTTGTTTGGTTCACCTACTACTTCAAACGCATATCCTATGGTTTTGACTTTGGATGGTGTGAATGATTATATGTCAGTTGTAAATCATTATGATTTGAATCTTGCCGCTGGACAAAGTTTAACGGTTACTTGTCGTATTAAAACAGCTGATTTCTCCAAACGTATTATGAGCAAAAGGCCTGGAGGTGGAGGAATTGGTTATGAGTTTATCAATAATTCTTCTTCAGGAGGTGGTCAATTCGGGGTTAATTTAACAACAAGTGCAGGAGCTGCAGGACCGCCTTATGGTACTTCTTCTATTTCAAATAATGCATGGCATCATCTTGCCATGGTTGTAGATGTAGCTACCACGAGTTGTAAAATATATGTTGATGGTGTTTTGCAGCAAACTAAAACCACTTCAAATATTGGAGGAGCCAATACAGTTATCAATTCTGGGGATTTATTTTTTGGAACTTTAAATAATTTTGCTTCCTTTATGAATGGGCAAATAGATGATATTCGTTTTTGGAGTAAAGCGATGACAGCGACTGAAGTTTTGACTGATAAAACGGCAATTGTTATTGGAAATGAGGCCAACCTTTTAGCAGCATGGGACTTCGAAAATGTTAGTGGGACAACAGTTCCAGACATTTCTGGACGCAACCATCCAGGTACCTTAAATGGTGGTGCTGCTGTAATTGGCCAAACGAATACCATGCAAATTAATTCAGTATCCTTGGTACAAACTGTACTACCAACAGGTATTGGAGACACAGATCAACGTGTCGTTGCGGTGAAAGTAAGCACTGCTGGTTCACTTTCTCCATTATCGGTAAGTGCGTTAAATTTTACCATGGCAGGAACGACCAATATAGCCGATGTTACGAATATTAAAATTTATTCTAGTGGTACTGCATCTGTTTTTAATCTTGCAACGTCCACTTTATATGGAAGTGTAACTCCGGCAACTGGCAACTTAACAGTTAATGGAAACAATACGTTGGTTTCTGGCGATAATTATTTTTGGATTGCTTATGATGTAGCAGCTGCTGCTACCGAAGGGAATTTACTTGATGCTACTTGCGAATCCGTAATAGCCAATTCAATTGCATATAATTCGGCTGTCAATAGTGTTGCTGGAAATAGAGTGATTTTATTAGCAAATACGCTATTATTTACGCCTGGTGATGCGGGATCAAATAACTATAGAATTCCAGCAATTATAACAGCAGCCGATGGATCATTGGTTACTGCTACAGATAAAAGATGGAATCATGCTGGAGATTTGGCTGCCAAAATTGATCCTGTGATTCGTCGTAGTACCGATAACGGAAAAACATGGTCTGCTCCAGTTACCATTGCTAACTTTGGAGCTCCAACAGGTGCTGGTGATTGTGCATTTGTTTTGGATAAAACAACTGGTGATATCCTGTGTTTATTTGTAGCCGAAAAAGGTTTTTTTGCTTCAACTTCAACAGCTCCAATAAAAATTAAATATTGTAGAAGTACCGATAACGGAATCACTTGGGGAGCGCCAGTTGATATTACCAATCAAGTTTACGGAGCAGGATGCAGTAATCCGATTACTAAAGATTGGTTAGGGGTTTTTATTGGTGCAGGAAGACAGTTTCAAATGCGAGACGGTACAATTGTTGTCGCTCTTGTTGTTAGAGAAACAAGTGGAGGAATAAACAATTACATGATGTCTAGTACAGATGGTGGTATTACTTGGACGCCGTCTACAGCTAGAGCGGAAACAGGAGGGGATGAAGCCAAACTTGTTGAATTGAACAATGGAAATTTATTGATGAGTATACGTAATGCAGGGACTCGAAGATTTAATATCTCAACTGATAAAGGGTTGAGCTGGGGTACGGCTTATAATCAAAATGATATAAGCGATCCTAATTGTGATGGAGATATCATTCGTTATACTTCAACTCTAGATGGATATGACAAGAATAGATTATTGCACACTATCCCTTTTGCGGGAAATAGAACTAACGTTTCCGTTTTAATGAGTACTGATGAAGGTGCTTCTTGGCCTGTTCGTAAAACCATTTTCTCTGGAGCTTCTGCTTATTCAAGCATCACAGTTTTGTCTGACGGAACAATGGGAATTTATTATGAGAATGGCGAAAACTCAACTTATCAAATGTATTTTGTGCGTTTTAGTTTGAATTGGTTAACCAATGGGGCAGATACATTTATTCCAAATGTTGTTTCTACTGAAAAAAAAGCATTATCAAAGCAATTACAAGTTAATGATTATAAGGAATCTATGAATTTTAATGTTATTGTAGAACCAAATCCAACTTCTGATTTGTTAAGAATTAAAGTTAAAAATAAGGTCGGCAATGTTGAGATTAAATTATTTAATATGCAAGGAAAATTGGTTAATCAAGTAAGTTTGTATAACAATGAAAAAGAGACAGCTCTTAGTTTAGGGAAATTTTTAGGTGGAATGTATATTCTACAAGTAAAGGATGATAATGAAACATTCTCTCAAAAAATCATTAAAGAGTAGTTTAAAGAAAAGGAATCGTAATTGCCCTTGATTTTTGTTAATGGCTTTTATAAAAATTGTTAAAAGAATAAAAAAAAATAAAAATGAAACAAGCCATTGTTAACGGAATCATTCATACAGGTGATGAAATACTAAATAACAGTGTTATCATTATCGAAAATGATGTTATTCTTTCGATTCAAAAAGAAATACCAACAGAGATTGAGGTTGTTGATTTGAGAGGTGATCATCTTTCTGCGGGATTTATTGACATCCAAATCAATGGAGGCGAAAAGCATTATTTTAGCCAAAGTCCAACAGAAGAAACGATTCATGATATATATGAATCCAGTTTAAAGTATGGAACGACCCATACACTACCTTGTTTAATATCATCATCAAATGAGACAATCCTTCAAGGGATTGAAGCTGTTCGAGCATATCAATCAAAGCACAAAAACGGGGTATTGGGAATGCATTTAGAAGGTCCTTTTTTGAATCCTTTGAAACGAGGTGCTCATAGTTTAACTCAAGTTCGAAAGCCTACAAATTCAGAATTGGAAGAGATTATCCGATATGGGAAAGATGTTATAAAAGTTATCACTATTGCACCTGAATGTTTTTCGGAGGAGCAGTTGGACATGCTTTTAGAAAGTGGTATTGTTATTTCGGCAGGGCATTCAACGATGACTTACAAAGAGGCATCATATTATTTTGCCAAAGGAATAAATCTAGTGACTCATTTATTTAATGCGATGACTCAGTTTGGACATCGGGAACCAGGATTGGTAGGCGCAACTTTTGAAAATGAGGCAGTCTATGCTCCAATTATATTAGATGGGGCCCATTGTGATTATGCTGCTGCAAGAT
>DATEOV010000111.1:0-3038 GCA_035273645.1 Flavobacterium sp.
AAAAATAGGTATTTAAAACTAAAGAAACCAATAATCCCAAAAAGGCACCAATAAAAAGACTGGGTGCAAAAACACCTCCATCGCCGCCCGAAACCAGAGTTGCCGATGTAACTATTGGTTTTAGTATTAAGATTCCAATGAATGTCAAAACAATTGACAATGTTAACTGGGTTTCGTTTGGATTTATGAATAGTTCTTTGATAGCGTGATATCCTTCACCATACAGTTGTGGGAATAAAAGTAGTGAGATGCTTAAAATACTCGAGCCAATGATGATTTTGAAATAATGAGTTTTTATCTTCGAAAATTGAACTTTGAAAAACAAGACGCATCGAGTTAAATAAACAGAAGTGAATGCCGCCAAAATTCCCAAAAGGATGAAATAAGGAATCGCCTTTAAATGCCAAGTCGTAATAACTACGTTGAACAATGGTTTTTCATTTAATAGAAAAATAAGTCCAAATGCAGTACCAACTGCAATCAAATTACTGATTAGGAATGCACGGGTAACTTTTCTTGATATCACTTCCAGAGCAAATAGAATCCCAGCAATTGGACTGCTGAACAGAGCCGTAATTCCTGCAGCAACACCAGCACAGATTAATTCGGTTTTGTATTCCTTGAAGACGTTTTGTTTTCTTTGAGCAACAGAACCAATGGTTGCGGTTGCGACAACGGTAGAAACTTCTATTCCTGTTGAACCTCCAAAAATAACCGTCAATAATCCGTTGATAAAATGGGAGGATATTTTGTAATTGGGTAAGTTCTGTGATTTTGAATTGGTGCTTTCAAAGATTTCCTTGATGCCTTTATTTTCTTTTTTCTTAAAAAGATACTCCCGGAGAAAATAAATAACGGATAATCCAAAAATTGGAAAAAGGATATAATAGAAAGGATTTATTGAGGCTTGGTGAGCAAATATTTCTTCGTAATATTCGGTTAACTTTTTTAAAGCAACTCCCAGGAATGCCGAAAGAAAACCGATCAAGATAGAAACTATAACTAATTTTTGAAGTTTTAGGAATTGAAAATTTCGTGCACTTTGGATCATTTTCTTTATTTAAACCGAATCGGCAGGATTAATTTTGATAGAAACGAACCTTTTAAATTAGACAAAAAGGTCCGTTTTGTTTTTTGGGATTACAAAATTAAAGAAAGAAAATTGGAATTGTTAGGTATGACGAATTATAATAACAATGTTTTGTGATTTTTTTAAGAAATGCAGCCTGAAAAGTTTTATTTCTCGTAAAACTCAATAGGCGTGTTGTCTGGGTCAGCCATAAAGAAAAACTTTTTATCGGTGAATTGATCAATCCTTATTTCTTCGGCGTCGCAGCCTTGATTTAAAATGTATTTTCGTGTTTCTTGAATATCGTTTACCTCAAATGCTAAATGTCTCAATCCGGCAGCTTCTGGGCTGGAAACTCGTTTTGGTGGATTTGGGAATGAAAACAATTCAATAATGAAAATGCCGTTGAGGGCCAAATCAAGTTTATAGGAATCTCTATTTTCTCGATAGATTTCTTGTATGATAGTCAATCCTAAAATATCAATGTAAAAATGTTTTGATTTTGAATAATCAGCGGTGATAATGGCTATGTGGTGTACTTTGTTTAATGTAATCATTGTAAATAAGTCATGTTAGGTAAATTGGTGTCTGGATTTAGTGCTAAGGTATTTAGTTTTTTTAAATTATAGTGTGAATCCAATTCTAAATCCGCCCCAACTATGTTTTCTTCCTGTTTTGAATTCTTTAGAAAGCCAGGATCGATAATATTCTAGGTAAAGCGTTTTGTAATGAAAAACTATCCCGAAATTTTTTTGAAAAGTAAATCTTTCCATATTCTGATCCGTAATTACATAAGGGTTACTTTGATTAAAAACACCACCTTGTAAACTAGCATCATATCCAACAACGGAAACAAAGCCTTGCCAATAACCATAGATTTCGAAATTATGTTGTTTTTTTTGAGAAATAAAAGGAGAGTTTGTTTTTCCAAAAGTAGTTGTTAATCCTCCAGATGTATTTGTGTTCATCGTTCCCAATCGAAGTTTTGCATTAGAATTTAATGCAAATAAATTGTTGAGTCGATACAATTGTTTCTCGTATGAAATTTCATAATTTAGTATCAAATCATTTTGGATTTGGTATTGCCAACCTAATGGGGTTTCACTGTCAATCCATTCATGAATTATTCTTTGTATTTGTTGACCTGAAGAAAAAGGACCAATAACCCCAAAACTTAGAGTAGAAGAAAATTTAGATTTATGGATGGTATCAGTCGAAATTAAAAATGATTTTAGTGTTACCGCCGCCGCAAAAGGTCTATCACCGTAAAGAATCTCATTCGATTCTAGACTTGTTGGTGTAAATCCCACTTGCTCTAATGACAGTCCGTATTTTTGTTTGCTGTTTTTTAATTTTACAAATAATATATTTATTGGGTTTTTAATCAGTTTTGGACTTACTAATTCAAAATTATGTCCTTGAGTGTAGTAATAATCAGAATTTGCAAAAAAGTCGTTATCAAAATAATAACGAAAATAATGATTACTATTTATTTCCCTGAAAGATTCCGTATTGTCAATTCTTTGGGAAAATGAAAGTAATGATAAAAAGAGAAAGCTAACGATATAATATTTTTTTGCACTCATATATTCAAAAAATTATAGTTTTTTCGAATTTTCAGTCCAGTTGAAAACAATAATATTAATTAGATAAATTATTGCAAGTAGATCATCGTTGGTAAATTGGCGTCAGGATTTTGTTCTAATGCTTTGGAATGTAGTTTCTCAATTAATTTTTTTGTATTATCGATAGAATTTATTCTAAAAAGGAACAGCACTTCATTTTCATCATCTACATTTTGCCAAATATGTTCCAAATACATTTCTTCGGAAGCATGAAAAGCTCTGTCGTTTTCTAAAACTTCTTTGATGGTTTCAAAAGGGACATTTCTGAGGGTTGCTAGGAGATGTGGCATTTTTTTTGAGTTTAAGGGTTCTTTTTTGGAAGATTAAATACATTTTATACTCAA
>DATEOV010000112.1:0-4326 GCA_035273645.1 Flavobacterium sp.
GCTAATTCAAAACCTTTTTTAGCCAAACGCTGTACTTCAGCTCTGGTGTATACGCAATTGTCAAAAGCAGTTTCTCCACCGTCTCTTCTTCCTTTTTCACCAAAATAGATTCCTCCAGTCAATTCTCTTAAGAAAACTAAATCTGTACCTTCGATTCTTTCTCTTTTTAATGGAGAATTGTCAATCAATGATGGAAAAGTAAAGGTTGGACGAACATTGGCAAACAAACCTAATTTTTTACGCATTAACAATAACCCTTGTTCTGGACGAACTGGTGCGCTTGGATTATTGTCATATTTTGGGTGTCCAATAGCTCCAAAAAGAACAGCATCGGCTGCCATACAAATTTCATGAGTTTCGTCTGGGTAAGGAACACCAACCGCATCAATAGCACAAGCACCAGTAAGAGCAGGTGTCCAAGTGATTTCGTGGTTGAATTTTTTGGCAATGGCATCCGAAACTTTAACTGCTTCGTTAATTACTTCTGGTCCGATTCCGTCTCCGGCTAAAAGGGCAATGTTGAATTTCATTGTTGTTAATTTTTAATTATATTTTTAATAGATTTTTTTCAATTGTAATTTCTTTTTAAATCACCACCACGTTCAACATTTTTTGAGTGGCAATAATAGCGGCAACGGTTTGATCGGAATCAAGTCCTCTTGTTTTAAATTCTTTTCCGTTGTTGGTCCAAGTGATGATGGTTTCGCATAAAGCATCCGAGCTACTGCCAGGAGGAATACGAACCGCATAATCGACTAATTTAGGCAAAATCATTTTTTTGTTTTTATAAATTTTAGAAAGAGCATTCATAAAAGCATCAAATTGACCGTCACCTTGTGCATTTTCTTCAAAAATTTCACCGTCGATTTTTAAACATAAAGTAGTTGAAGGACGTAATCCTTTGGCGTGAACCAATACATACGATTCCACTACAATTTTTTCCTCATAAGACTGACTGTCCAATACATCTGAAATGATGTATGGTAAATCTTCTTTGGTTACCGTTTCTTTTTTGTCTCCCAATTCGATGATTCGTTGGGTTACCAATTTCAAATCTTCAGGGTTTAGTTTTAATCCCAATTCTTGAAGATTTTTTTCGATATTGGCTTTACCAGATGTTTTTCCTAAAGCATATTTTCTTTTTCTTCCAAAACGTTCTGGAAGTAAATCATTAAAATAAAGATTGTTTTTGTTGTCTCCGTCAGCGTGGATTCCTGCAGTTTGTGTAAAAACATTATCACCTACAATAGGTTTGTTGGCAGGAATTCTATATCCTGTAAAGGTTTCAACAAGTTTGCTTACCGAGTACAAAGACGATTCTTTGATGTTGATTTTTACCTCGGGCATAAAATCATTAATCACGGCAACAGTACTTTCGAGCGGAGCATTTCCAGCGCGTTCTCCCATTCCGTTTACGGTAACGTGCAAACCGCTGATGCCTGCTTTTACTGCTTCCATCACATTGGCTACGCTCAAATCGTAATCGTTGTGAGCGTGGAAATCAAAATGAATGTTAGGGTATCTTGCAGTGATTTTAGATATAAATTCAAAAGTGTCCGATGGAATGAGAACTCCCAAAGTATCGGGTAACAATATTCTTTTAACAGGTTGTGTCACCAAAAAATCCAAATATTGAAAAACATATTCAGGAGAATTACGCATACCGTTGCTCCAGTCTTCTAGATAGACATTGGTTGCAATTCCGTTTTCGTTTGCCAAAGCAATAGTTTGTGCAATTTCGGCAAAATGCTGTTCCGGTGTTTTTTTTAATTGATGAGTCAAATGATTTAAAGAACCTTTGGTCAATAAGTTTTGAACTTTGGCTCCAGCTTTTTTCATCCATTCGATAGAAATTCCGCCATCTACAAAAGCCAATACTTCGATTCTGTCGGTATAACCTTTTTCCTCAGCCCAGGACATAATTCCACTCACCCCTTGAAATTCCCCTTCGCTTACACGAGCAGATGCAATTTCGATACGGTCAATATTTAGTTCTTCTAGCAATAATTGCGCAATGGTTAACTTTTCTGCAGCAGAAAAGGATACTCCCGAGGTTTGTTCACCGTCGCGAAGTGTAGTGTCCATTATTTCAATTTTTCTTTTTTCCATATCTTTTAGTCTTAAAGTCGAATGTCTTAAAGTCATAAGGCTTTATAACGATTAATTTTTATATTTGATAGTTTATAGATTATGCTTTCTGTTTATTTCTTTACGCCTTTCGACATTTGACATTAAGACTTTTTCACTTCAATTTCAAATAAACTCAATGTTATTCCTGTATAATGTTTCGGTAAACCGTCATAATCTGGGGTGATAATTCCAAGGAAATTAAAACCACATTTTTGATAATATTCAATTAAAGACTGATTGTCTCCCCAAGTATCCATTCTCAAAAAATCCAAATTATTTTCTTTTGCAAATTGCAATCCCCAATCGATTATTTTTTCTACAAAATGATGACCTCTAAATTTTGGATGCGTCACAATTCGATGAAAATAAACGGCTTTGTCACTATTCTTCTCTTTCCAAATGCTTTTGTCTTCAAATGTTATCGCAAATACACAAGCAATTTCACCATCAATTATGATCTTCCATTGGCGATTTTCAGCAATTTCTGTTTCTACTAATGCTCTGTCAAAACCTTGCCATTGTTTATTGAACTTAGTTTTTTGATAGGCTATTGCCATATCATAAAACTCAAAAATGCTGTCTATGTCTTCAATCGTGCTGGGCTTGAAATTCATCTTGATAATTTTATATTTTTCCTCGCACTTCATTTAATTTCATTGTCATAGAAATTGCTTCGGTTTCTATCCAATGGTTGTATTCTTCTATGGCCTTCAATCGTAATTCATTGTCTAAATAACCTTCTTCTACCATTTGTAGTGAACCCGCAACTTTTGACCAAATTCCTATTTTCGATTTATAGTCTGAACGCTCTTCATTATAAAGTTCATCAGAATTTATTTTTTCGACAGAATGAAAACCTGCTTCTTCTAATAAATGTGGCAAATCTTCGGCAATTCTATTATTCATTCCAGCATCGTGTCTCCACTTCAAGAACGTATCGTAAAAAGTCTGCATGCTTTCAGGCGGTGCCGGATTCCAATCTAGATTGGTATGATCATAGTCCAAAATTGAAATTTGACCGTTTGGTTTCAAAAGAGATTTCATTTTTATCAAAGCCTCTTTCGGATTGCTCAACCATTGTAGTACTCTCGCTGAAACAATTAAATCAAATTTTTCTTCCGGATTGAAATCAAATAAGTCAGTATGAATTAATTCTAAATTCGTGATGTCTTGATGTGATTCCTTTCCGCTCAAAATTAAGCTTTCGGTATTGTCTATTGCTGTGACTTTTCCGTTTTCTCCAACGATAGCAGCAATGTCTTTTGAAATAAAACCTGTTGCACAACCTATATCCAAGACACTTATGCCTGGTTTTAGAATAGAAGAAAGATGCCTATAATCATTTGTCAGGCTTCTGTCATTGTATACTTTATTGGCATCTTGATTGTCTCTTTGTATGTGTTTGTTTGATTTCATATACCTTATTTTATACCTCCAAATACGGAGAAATTACTGTTTTTATGTAAAACATCTACATACGAAAAACCTACTTTTTTCAACACTTCCAATTGATACATCACAGAACGAGGTGTGTCTTCTTTGGCAATATAATCGAACACATTTTCTTGATATGCTTTTCCACCAACGCCTTCCAAATAATCCGAATAGCGTTTCCACATCAATTGGTCGATAGCAGGATGATCATGTTTTATTAAATCTGAAATCCAAAAACAACCTCCTTTTTTTAGACTTTTATATATTTTAGAAAAAACAGTTTCCCATTCCTCATCAGATCTTAAATGATGCATCGCTGCTCCGGTTACGACAATATCAAAAGTTTCGTCAGCCAATTCCATATTCAAAAAATCAGTTTGAATAGTAGTGATTTTTCCTTCCGAAGCTTTGAAAATTCTTTCTTTTGCTTTGTCCAACATAGGTTGGCTCAAGTCAATCAAAGTGGAATCGAAGTCAGGAATTAGTTCCAATAATTTTAAAGTATAATTACCTGCACCACAGCCTAAATCCAGAACTTGTTTAGCATCGGGACAACAGGCACTAGCTGTTTGGGTCAATAATTCTAAACTCAAAGTAGCATCAACAGTGCTGATTTGACCTGTTTCCAAATTAGAAAAACGGGCTACTTCATTGTCAAAACGCTGCTGTATTTCAGATAATGTTGATTTCATTTTTTATAATTTAAAATTATTTTTTAGACTCCAAAACCATTTCATAATGCTCCACAACTGGAAACGGATT
>DATEOV010000113.1:0-10207 GCA_035273645.1 Flavobacterium sp.
ATTTTGAAGGCGTATCCAAGTCCAAAAGACGTGGTAATACTCTTCCATAACCACTAGAATCGATGATGAATTTAGCTTGAATTTCTTTTAAATTTCCTAGTTTATCTTTTACAACAGTAGTTGAATTTTTTCCTTCAAAAGTAACAGAAATCACTTCCGATTCAAATTCTAAATCAATGCCTTTTCGAATCACTTCCTTAGCCATGGTATTGTCAAAATCGGCTCTGGGTACTTGCCAAGTCCAATCCCAACCTTCGGAAAATTTTTTGCTAAAATCAAAAACACAGACTTCTTCTCCACGTATAAATCGGGCTCCTAATTTTTTTTCAAAGTTCATGGCATCCAAACATTCGAATAATTCCGCTTCCGCAAAATGATCCATAACTCTTGGAATAAGGCTTTCACCAACAACTATTCGAGGGAATTTTGTTTTTTCTACAACCTTTATTTTGATCCCTTTTTTATGAAGATAGGAAGCAGATACACATCCGGATGGTCCTGCTCCAATGATTAAAACATCTACGAATTCTTGTAACATTTATTTATTGCAATTAAATTTTTTGTAAAGAGTGTACCGTGATTTATAGCCTCAACTAGAAATATGCCGTTATAGTGCAAAAATAAAGATTTATAGAGTTATAAAACTCTTTTTTTACATTTAATCAATGTGTGGCTCATTCCAATCATTTCATGTATTTCATCTACTACGAATCCAGCTTTTTCGATTATTTTCAAGATGTCCTCTGAATGAAACATTTGACTGTTTCCATTGGCAACAGCCGTAAAATATAAAGAAGTGGCATGTAGGCTGTAAGTTGATGCCTGAAATTTTTGTAAATCCCAAAATGTTTCCAAAATATAGAAAGTAGCATCGTCTGCCATGGCATCATGGGCTCGTATGAAAAGGCTGTAAACTTCTTCCAAGGAAAAACAATCGATAAATTGACTCATCCAGATAATGTCGGCTCCTTTTGGAAAAGGAATTGTACTGTCCAATAAATTGGCGCCTATCGTAGAAATTCGATCTTCAAAACCAGCTGCCGCAATGTTTTTTTGTGCTACTTTGACCTGTCCCGGCAAATCCAAAATGGTGATTTTTACCTTTGGATCGTATTTTGCACATTGCAAAGAAAATTTTCCGGTATTGCCCCCAACATCCAAAAATGATTTAGGATTATTGTCAAATAAAATAGGCATGATTTCTGGAAAAGTATAATCCGAATAAAAGTGATCGAAGTCAAACCAGCTTTTTTTGATCTTTTCCGGTAATTCAGATAAACCGATATATACAGTGTCCCAATTCCCCAATTCTTTCAGTCCTTCCGGTTTTCCATTTACTATAGATTCTTCCAAATGGTTTATCGCCAGATAATTTACATCTTGGGTGAAATCCATATTTACATTGGTCATTTTATCCCTTAATATGAAATAACCAGTTTTTGTGAGTATGAATTCATTGTCTTTTAAATAAACCATCTCCAAGCTTAAACCTGCTTCGAGTAAAACTTTTACACCATAAACAGATAAGTTTAAGTCCGTTGCTATGGTTTCAATACTTGCTTTGTCTTTGTTAAATAAGTATTCTAAAATACCCAAATTCCGAAGTGATTTTGCTGCTTGAAACATAATTGGGGCAAAAGCAATTTTTTGAGCGTCTAAATTCGCTTGAACAACATTTTTTTTGTCAGAACCAAAATCTTTCATTCTTTTTTGTTATTTAAGATGGCGTTGTAAGTGCTTGTTAATATATTAGTTATGTTTGTTTTTCTGATTTGTAAAACAAAAAAAATATAGGTTTAATAATTTTAGCGATATTGTGCTACATTTGTTTATCCAAATTAACCACATTAAATTCTAAATAAAAATTAATTTTTGATATATTTAGTTGAAAAAATAATACAAATTGAATGAATACTATAAAGGAATTTTTAAGTCTAGAAGAGTTTGAATCTGTAATCTTTAATAATGACAAAATAAATATTAGCCAAGTTGTTTTAGATCGAGTTAATGAAAGTTTTGATTTTCTAAAAGAATTCTCAGTTAATAAAATTATTTACGGTGTAAATACTGGATTTGGGCCAATGGCTCAATATCGTATTAAAGATGAAGATCGTATACAATTGCAATATAATTTAATACGGAGTCATGCTTCTGGTACAGGAAAGCCGTTGAATGCAATCTGTGTTAAAGCAGCAATTTTGGCTAGGCTAAATACACTTTCTTTGGGTAATTCTGGAGTTCATTCTTCAGTGATTCATTTGATGAAAGAATTAATTAATAGAGATATTACTCCTTTAATTTTTGAACATGGTGGTGTTGGAGCCAGTGGTGATTTAGTGCAATTGGCACATTTGGCTTTGGTTCTTATTGGTGAAGGAGAGGTTTTTTACAAAGGGGAAAGAAGACCTACACAAGAGGTTTTTGCCATAGAAAAACTGGAACCTGTCCAAGTAGAAATTAGAGAAGGATTGGCTTTGATGAATGGAACGTCAGTAATGACTGGAATTGGAGTTGTTAATGTGCATCATGCCAATAAATTATTGGATTGGTCTATTAAATTTTCTTGTGCTATCAATGAACTTGTACAAGCATACGACGATCATTTTTCGGAAGAGTTAAACAATACAAAGCGTCATAAAGGACAGAGAGAAGTAGCTTCGAGAATGCGAACAAATCTTGAGGACAGTATTTTAATCAGAAAAAGAGAAGATCATTTATATTCAGGAGAAAACACTGAGGATGTTTTCAAAGAAAAAGTTCAGGAATATTATTCTTTACGTTGTGTTCCTCAAATTCTGGGACCAATACTTGAAACTATAACTAATGTATCTTCTATTTTGGAAGAAGAGTTTAACTCAGCAAACGATAATCCAATTATAGATGTGAAAAACCAACATGTATATCATGGTGGGAATTTCCATGGAGATTATATTTCCTTGGAAATGGATAAATTGAAAATCGTAATTACCAAATTAACGATGCTTGCAGAACGTCAATTAAATTATTTATTGAACTCTAAAATAAACGAAATTCTTCCTCCATTTGTAAATTTGGGGACTTTGGGATTCAATTTTGGGATGCAGGGAGTGCAGTTTACGGCTACTTCAACAACTGCCGAAAATCAGATGTTGTCAAATCCGATGTATGTTCACAGTATTCCAAATAATAATGACAATCAAGATATTGTAAGTATGGGAACTAATGCTGCCGTAATTACATCAAAAGTTATTGAAAATGCATTTGAAGTACTCGCTATCGAATTAATCACCATTGTTCAGGCAATTGATTATTTGGAGCAAAAAGACCAGATTTCATCTGTAACTAGAAAAATATATGATGATATTCGTGTCATTATTCCAAGATTCGAAAAAGATCAGGTAATGTATCCTTTTGTACAAAAAGTGAAAGATTATTTGATTAATAACTAATATTGAAATAGCTTTATATGAAATGTGCATTGGTAACAGGAGGTTCTAGAGGAATTGGTAACGCTATTTGTGAAAAACTGTCACAAGACAGCAGTTATCATATTCTGATTAATTATTATTCCAATAAAGAAGAAGCGGAAAATACACTAGAAAAAGTAATTGCAAACGGGGCTACAGGAGAAATTTTAAAATTTGATGTTGCCAATTTTGATGAAGTGCAATCAGTATTGACACAATGGCAAGAGGCAAATCCGGAAGCAATTGTCGAAGCAATTATAAATAACGCAGGAATTACCAAAGACGGTTTGTTTATGTGGATGAGTCTGGAAGATTGGTCTAGCGTTATCAATACTAGTTTGAATGGTTTTTTTAATGTGACTAACTTTTTTATGCAAAAGATGTTACGAAATAAATACGGCCGAATAGTGAATATTGTTTCGCTTTCGGGTGTAAAAGGAACTGCAGGACAAACTAATTATTCAGCAGCGAAAGGTGCATTGGTGGGAGCAACTAAGGCTTTGGCACAAGAAGTAGCCAAAAGAAATATCACTGTGAATGCTGTGGCTCCAGGTTTTATAAGAACAAATATGACCAGCCATCTTGATGAAAAAGAATTAGTAAAAATGATTCCAGTGAATCGTTTTGGCGAAGCCGATGAAGTTGCAGATTTAGTTAGTTTTTTAGTTTCCAAGAAATCAAGCTATATTACTGGTGAGGTTATAAATATAAATGGTGGGATTTATTCATAAATAATATAAAAGAAAATGAATAAAAGAGTTGTCATCACAGGAATGGGAATTTATTCCTGTATCGGAACATCGTTAGACGAGGTAAAAGATTCATTATATCAAGGGAAATCTGGTATTTCGTTTGATCAAGAACGAAAAGAATTTGGTTTTCAATCAGCCTTAACCGGAATGGTTCCTAGACCAGATTTGAAAAATTTGCTTACTAGAAGGCAAAGAATAAGTCTTGGGGAAGAAACCGAATATGCTTATATGGCGACAGTTGAAGCCTTAAGAAATGCCAATATTGATGATGCTTTCTTTGATGAAAATGAAGTTGGGATTATGTATGGCAATGATAGTGCTTCGAAATCTGTTATCGAAGCGACTGATATTATCAGAGATAAAAAAGATTCTGCGTTAATTGGTTCAGGAGCTATTTTCAAATCGATGAATTCAACGGTAACGATGAATTTATCGACTATTTTTAAAATGAGAGGAATTAATTTAACGGTCAGTGCGGCCTGTGCAAGCGGATCTCATTCTATTGGATTGGCCTATTTTTTAATTAAAAGCGGTTTTCAGGATGTAATTATTTGTGGTGGAGCACAAGAAATCAACAAATATGCCATGTGCAGTTTTGACGGTTTGGGTGTTTTTTCTCCTAGAGAAGAAGAACCAACCAAAGCCTCAAGACCTTTTGATATCAATCGAGATGGTTTAATTCCTAGTGGTGGTGGAGCTACTTTAGTTTTAGAATCTTATGAATCAGCTATCAAAAGAGGCGCTCCTATTTTGGCAGAAGTTGTGGGTTACGGATTCTCATCCAATGGCGGTCATATTTCCACTCCAAATGTCGAAGGTCCATCTATAGCAATGCAAAGAGCACTGGATGAAGCAGGAATAAAAGCCAGCGAAGTGGATTACATTAATGCACATGCTACATCTACACCGGTAGGCGATGATAATGAAGCAAAAGCTATCTTTAAAGTATTTGGTGAAAGCAATCCTTATGTGAGTTCGACAAAGTCAATGACCGGGCACGAATGCTGGATGGCTGGTGCGAGCGAGGTCATTTATTCGGTATTAATGATGCAAAACGATTTCATTGCACCAAACATTAATTTGGAAACGCCAGATGAGGATGCTGCAAAATTAAATTTGGTCAAAACCACTTTAAATAAAAAATTTGACATATTTTTGTCGAATTCCTTCGGTTTTGGAGGTACGAATTCAGCATTAGTAGTTAAAAAGTATAAAAAAAATAATGAATAAAGAAGCAATCATAGAGAAGATTAATGATTTTTTAATTGATGAATTTGAGGTAGATGGAGATGATATTCAGGCAGATGCAAATTTGAAAGTCACTTTGGGATTAGATAGTTTAGACTATGTAGATTTAGTTGTCTCTATTGAATCAAACTTTGGTGTAAAACTAGTTGAAGCAGATTTTGTGGGAATAGACACATTCCAAGATTTTTATGATCTAATAGAAAATAAGCTTAAAAGTAAAGCGTAATTTATATTTTTTAGATGTAACAAGCATTCTAAAATCTACAATCTAAATCCATAATTTAAAATGAGTCAATGGGATGGAAAATCTAAAGGGACTGTTTTAGGATACAAAATTTTTGTTTTTTTTATTAAAAAAGTAGGAATTAAAGCGGCTTATCTTATCCTTTATTTTGTAGCAACTTATTATTTTCTTTTCCTAAAAAAAAGTAATACCTCAATCTTTTATTATTTTAGAAAAAGATTGGGGTATTCCTATTTAAAATACAAAAGAATGGTTTTCAAAAGTTATTATACTTTTGGACAGACTATTATCGATAAAATTGCCATTGGTGCCGGAATGAAAGATAAGTTCACCTATGAACATGATGGGGGAGAAATCATTATTAAACTTTTGAAGGAAAAAAAAGGAGGAGTGCTCATTAGTGCCCATATTGGAAATTTTGAAATTGCAAAACATTTTTTTAGCGAGGTTGACGTTAATTTTCAAATAAACCTTGTCGCTACCGATCTGGAACATACCGCCATCAAAAAATATCTTGAAAGTGTAACCGAAAAACCGACCATAAACTTCATATTGATTGGAGACGATTTGTCACATATATTTGAGATCAATTCGGCTTTAGAAAGAAATGAACTCGTTTGTTTTACCGGAGACAGATATTTAGAAGGAGTAAAATCGCTAAGTGAAGAATTATTAGGCGAAGAAGCTCTTTTTCCGGCAGGACCGTTTCTTATATCTTCCCGCTTAAAAGTTCCGGTTGTTTTTGTTTATGTAATGAAAGAACCCAATTTACACTATCATCTTTATACAAGAGAAGCGAAAGTAAAGCATCGTGACGAAAAAGGATTGTTGAAAGAATATACCCAAAGTGTTGAATCAATGGTTAAAAAATACCCTTTGCAATGGTTTAATTATTTTGATTTCTGGAACCAATTGGAAAATCATAAGACAAAATAGATTTTAATACTGCAAATTGAGGCATTCTATTTATTTTGTATTTTAGGGAAACTACAAAATAAAATGGAAGAATTTGACACAATTATTATAGGTTCTGGTGTATTTTCGGTCTGTCAATGGTGATTTGTTTGGCAAGAGCTGGTCAAAAAGCGTTGGTGCTCGAATAATAATATGTTCCTGGCGTTAATTATGAAAATAAACATAATTAGTTCGATTATAGAAAATTTCGCATATCTTAACAGTAATATAAAAAAACGTGATATTCTTTTTAAAATTTATCCTATTTGGGTGATTTTTTAAATATTTGAAATTCAATAATTTGAATGTATTGGTGTTTCTTTTTTAAGTATTTTTTTTACTTTAAAATATTAATCGAATTTAGTTGTTAGGATAAATTATATTTTTTATTTAGATTAGCTTTTATAAATTGCAAAAAATGAAAAATATCCTTGTTGTCTATTATTCCCAAAGCGGACAATTGGAATCCATTGCAAGAAACATTGCAAAGCCCCTTTTGGATTCAGATGAGATTAATGTTATATTTCATGAAATTAAGTTAGAAAAACCATTTCCTTTTCCTTGGAATAGCGAAGCTTTTTTTGATGCTTTTCCAGAGTCTTTTTTGCAAATTCCAACGCCTTTAAGACCAATTTCTCCTGAGATTTTGAATACAAAATTTGATTTAATTCTGTTGAATTATCAGGTTTGGTATTTGTCTCCTTCTATTCCTGTAAATTCTTTTTTGAAAAGCCCGGAAGCAAAAACTCTTTTTAATAATACCCCTGTAATAACCATCAGCGGGTCCAGAAATATGTGGATAATTGCCCAGGAAAAAATAAAAAAATTATTAAAGGATAACAATGCCCACCTCAAAGGAAATATTGCTTTAGTTGACCGAGCTGGAAATTTAATTAGCGTTGTTACAATATTTGACTGGATGCTTTCAGGAATTAAAAGGAAATACTTGGGGATTTTTCCATTGCCAGGAGTTTCGGATAAAGACATTAAAGAATCATCAATATTTGGAAAAGCTATTCTTTCTTGTTTAAATGACAATACTTTAGAGAATTTGCAATCTAAATTAGTAGAACTTGATGCTGTGAAAGTGAAACCATTTCTAATTACTGTAGATAGAACAGGGAACAAGATTTTTACTATGTGGTCCAATTTTATCATTAAAAAAGAAGCATCAAGAAAAACATGGCTTAAGGTTTTCAAAATATATTTATTTGTTGCAATATGGGTAATCTCGCCAATAGTGTTTATATTTTACCTTATTTTTTATCCATTGATGGTAAATAAAATAAAAAAAGAAAAGTCATATTATAAAGGAATAGTAATTTAAATTTTTAAATATGTTTGATGTTTATATAACAAAGACAAGTAAGTTTTTGCCTAATAAAGTAATTTCTAATGATGAAATGGAATCTTATTTGGGTTTGATCAATAATACCATATCAAAAGTTAAAAATTTGATTCTAAGAAATAACAAGATTACTTCTCGCTATTATGCCTTAGATGAAAATGGAAAGGCAACACACACCAATGCAGAATTAACATTCAACGCAATCGAGGCTTTGTTTGACGATGAATTCACAAAAGACGACATGGAAGTGTTGTCTTGCGGAACTTCATCACCGGATTACTTGTTGCCTTCTCATGCCTCAATGGTTCATGGATTTTTCAAAAACAAATCGGTAGAATTAAATTCGTCGGCAGGTGTTTGCAATGCTGGTATGAATGCCTTAAAATTTGGTTTTTTGTCAGTAAGAGCTGGAAATTCTAAAAATGCAGTTTGTACAGGTTCAGAGCGATTTTCGTCCATGTTGCTTGCAGACAGATTCGAATATGAGGTAGTCAATTTAAAAACACTCGAAGAGCAACCCATACTAGCTTTCAAAAAAGATTTTTTACGTTTTATGTTGTCTGATGGAGCAGCGGCTTTTTTATTGGAAAATGAACCAAAAGGAGAAACGCCGTTAAAAATTGAGTGGATGGAAGCTTATTCTTTTGCACACGAATTAGAAACTTGTATGTATGCTGGCGGAGATAAATTAGAAAATGGGGATATTAAACCTTGGAGTGATTATAAGTCGGATGAATGGTTAGAACAATCTGTTTTTTCAATAAAACAAGATGTTAAACTTTTAGATGTAAATATAATTGTAAAGGGAGCTGATTGTATAAAAATGGCATTAGAAAAAAATAATGTTAAGCCAGAAGAAGTTACTTATTTGATGCCTCATATTTCTTCCTATTATTTTGAAGATAGACTGTTAAATAGACTAACAGAAATCGGTATTGATTTACCAAAAGAAAAATGGTTTATAAACCTGAAAGATGTAGGTAATGTTGGTGCTGCTTCCGCTTTTTTAATGGTGGAAGAATTAATGAATTCAGGTCGTTTGAAGAAAGGTGATACAATTTTGCTTGCTATTCCAGAAAGTGGTAGATTTTCGTATGCATTAGCCTATTTAAAAGTTTGTTAAAGACTGTGAACGAGTCTAGTAAAATATTCGAGAAGGATTTTGTAGAAAAATTATTGCCACAAAAGTTTCCTTTTGTAATGGTGGACAAAATGTATGATTATACGGAAACATCATTGGTTTCGGGGTTTACAATTCAAAATGACGCCATTTTTCTAGAAAAGAATAATTTTCTTGAGTCAGGAATAATAGAACATATGGCGCAATCAGTAGCATTACATACTGGATATCAGTTTTATTTAAGAAACGAACAAGCACCTACAGGTTATATTGGTTCTGTAAAAGATATTGTAATACATAAATTGCCCCAACTTCATGATGAAATAAGAACAACGGTTTCGATATTACAAGAATTTGGAGGAATTACTTTGGTTGATGTTGTGACCAAATTGAACGATGTTGAAATAGCTAGAGGTCAAATGAAAACCGTTTTGGCTAAATAATTGTGGGCAGCGTGAAAAACAAACAAACTTCAGATCCAGTTAATATCAAAAAGTATCTGCCACATAGGGCTCCGATGCTGATGGTGGATTTGATATTGGAAATGGATGATGAAAAAGTGGAAACTTATTTTGAAATTAAAGCGAATAATATATTCCTAGAGAATGGTTTTTTTACAGAAGCTGGCTTAGTGGAAAATATGGCTCAAACCTGCTCATCTGTAGTCGCCAAAGATTATTTTATTGATGAAGACTATAATGATAAGCCAGATGTGAATGTAGTTGGTTTTATTAGCGGTATCAAAACATTAAATATTCATGCATTGCCACAAGTTGGAAATGTTATTAATACAAAAGCTTTGTTAGCGTCTAAATTTATTACAGAATCCTATAGTTTGTGTACCATGAAATGTCAAACTTTTAGAGCCGATGAATTGCTCTTGGAAGGTGAAATTACACTATTTATTCAAGAAAATAAATCATAGTAATATTATGAAAAAAGACGAAGTTCCTCAAGATAAAGGTAAACTTACCGAATTAGTTTATGCTACCGATGAAAAGGGAAATTATATAACCACATTGAGTACAGGTTGGGAGCCCAAAGCTATTGCGCTATCAAATTCTATTGAAGAAATAAGTGAAAGGATTGCTATTG
>DATEOV010000114.1:0-4953 GCA_035273645.1 Flavobacterium sp.
GGATATGGTGAAGTACAAGAGATGATTGATATCTGTGATTTTGCAGTAGGGTTATCACGTCAATTGCACGGATTAACAATGCACTCTGAGCGTCCAGGACATAGAATGTATGAGCAATACCATTCATTGGGAATTGTGGGAATCATTTCTGCTTTCAATTTTCCAGTAGCTGTTTGGGCTTGGAATACAGCTTTGGCTTGGATTTGTGGTGATGTTTGCGTTTGGAAACCATCAGAGAAAACACCATTGTGTGGAATTGCATGTCAAAATATTATTGCTGAAGTAATCAGAGAAAACAACCTTCCTGAAGGGATTTCTTGTTTGATTAACGGAGATTATACAATTGGTCAATTAATGACTGCCGATAAGCGTGTGCCTTTAGTTTCGGCTACAGGATCTACTCGTATGGGTAAAATTGTGGCACAAACTGTTGCAGGTCGTTTGGGTAGATCATTATTGGAATTAGGTGGTAACAATGCAATTATTGTAACTCCAGATGCCGACATTAAAATGACAGTTATCGGAGCCGTTTTTGGAGCTGTAGGAACTGCGGGACAAAGATGTACTTCTACTCGTCGTCTGATTATTCACGAAAGTATTTACGATAAAGTGAAAGATGCTGTTGTATCTGCTTACGGGCAATTGAGAATTGGAAATCCATTGGACGAGAAAAATCACGTTGGACCATTAATTGACAAACAAGCAGTTGAAATGTATTCAAGTGCCTTGACGAAAGTTGTTGCTGAGGGAGGTAAAATCTTGGTTGAAGGTGGAGTGCTTTCTGGAGAAGGATATGAAAGCGGTTGTTATGTAAAACCAGCTATAGCCGAAGCACAAAATTCATTCGAAATCGTACAACACGAGACTTTTGCTCCAGTTTTATATTTGATCAAATATTCTGGAACTGTAGAGAATGCAATCGATGTTCAAAACGGAGTTGTTCAGGGATTATCGTCTGCGATTATGACCAACAATTTGCGTGAAGCAGAGCATTTCTTATCTGTGGTTGGATCAGATTGTGGAATTGCAAATGTGAACATTGGAACTTCTGGAGCCGAAATTGGTGGTGCTTTTGGAGGAGAAAAAGAAACTGGTGGAGGTAGAGAATCAGGTTCTGATGCTTGGAAAGTTTACATGCGTCGTCAAACGAACACAATCAATTACACCACAAGTTTGCCTTTGGCACAAGGAATCAAATTTGATTTGTAGATAATTAATTTTAAGGCATAAAAAAAGTGGCTTGTTTTGATTAACAAGCCACTTTTTTTGTTTTAATCTAAATTAAAAGAAGCACCTATACTAAAGGTAACTTGATTGTTTAAATGATCGAATACTTCTTTATCATTGCTGTATTTTGCAATTGGGAAGCCAAGCTCAGTAAAAACACCAAAACCATCCGTAAAAAAATAACGACCGCCAAGATGACCGCCAAAATTGTGCAATCCTAAGCTCAAACCTGGATATATATCTAATTGTTCTACTCCAATTACACTGCTTAAATTAGCATTAATTCTAAATTTTGCATCAAAACGATCTTCAAATTCTGGTTTTACGTCAATATAGGTGTTTTCGCCATAGATGCCTGAAAATTCATCTACTCCTAATAAATAAGTTGCGACAAATCCATAAGAGAAATTTTCACCAAGTCCAAAATCAGCAGATGCCTGAATCCCGGAACCTCCGTCTTGGAAGTTTGCTCCCACATTAAATTTAGCATCTCCTTTTCCTTTAAAAGCTTGTTGCGCATTTGTTAAACCAAAAGAAGCCAAAAACAAAAGTGTTATAATTTTTTTCATAAATAAAATAAGTAATAAATGTTTGGCAAATATAATGTTTAGATTTTATTTCTTCCTTTTTCATTAGGATATAAACTAGGTAGAGGTTCGCTTTGCCAAAATTCTTTAGTGTCAACATCTAGAATTGTCAATGGCCCTTTAAATGCGGCGCTGGTGTCAATATTCCAGATATTAGCTTTTTGTACAGGAGTGGTTTTCCCAATGCGCGAGACAGGGGTATGACCAATATAAATTTCTTTGTACAGTGTAAAACGTTTAGGATAAAGTAAATGGTCTGATTTTATATTCGGATCCAATGACAATGCGGTTTCCCAAAGGGTTCGATCCCAATAGAACAACTTAGGAAAATACTCGAAGTTAACTCCATTTAGATTTGTGAAACCGGCATGGATAAACATCCTATTTTGGTCGTCCAAGTAATAATCCTCTAGGGACTTCAAGAATTGTATATGTTTTTTTTTGGTATCTCCATTTACTTTTTGGTAAGCCGAAATAGTGGCTTCACCGCCATGTTGGTTCCATTGTTCGTTGTCTTTGCTGTCTTCGAGCCATTCTCTCAGTAATTCGTCGTGATTGCCACGAATACAAATAATATCATGGGTTGTTTTCAGTTGTATCAAAAAATCAATGACTTGTGGAGATTGACTCCAACCATCTACATAATCTCCCAGGAAAATGAGTTTGTCTTTTGTACTTACGTTAGCCCTTTCAAAAATTTGATGCAAAGCCCTTAAACCACCATGTATATCACCAATAACTAATGTTCTCATTTATTCTCTATTTCTTCTTTTACAAAAATAAGAGAAAAGAAGTGTTGGTTCGACATTTTTTTGAAAGAGATGTTAGAAGTATCTTAATTAAAACTGTTTTAAGTTTTTATTAAGAATAAAACCGTCAAATTGCTATTTATATCCGTTGAATTCCAAGTTGATGCAGAATGATGGTATTGTATTTTTAATTACTTTTGAGTTTCAAAAAATCATTGTTTTTGGTGATTGTATACTGTAAGGAAATATTATAATTTTACTTAAAATTTTTAAAATGAATGCACTTCTCACTATATTGCTTTTATTGACCAATTTTATTTGTCAAGTTATTATTGATGTGGTTGCTTGGGTGGTAGGTTTGTTTAGCTAATTAAAACAGATCAGATTATAACAATAAGAAACTTCCTTATTGTACATCATATTTCATTTTCCTTAGAATTCGTAATGCTTCTTTAAACGAAAGATAGACTTGTGTAAACGGTTTCAATAGTGTTTTGGCATCAATCAGTTTTTGTTTAGCATCTTCAAAGCCATTGAGATAACAAATCATAAAAGTGGAAGGTAAATGATTCAAATCTTTTCTTTCCCGCTCTGATAATCTGATGTTTTTTTCAAGTTTATGAAGAAGGGTTATATTTGAATTATAAATATGGAATAACATTTTCCTATTATATTCTGGTGGTTCAAAAAGTATTTTTCGATCAATTTTATAATACCCGTTATCGTGAAAATGGATTGTTTGTTCTTCTAGAGGATAATAACTGGTTCTATCATTTAAGCCCAAAGGAACGTATTCAATTATCGTAAAACTATCGTCGTCATACGTAATTTCAACTACATCTTGAGCCGAGTAGAACAATTTAATTTGTTCGTTAATTAGTTCAATATCAACTCTTGATAGAAAGGTTTTGTTTCTTGATTTTTTGGCAATTCCGGCCCAACAAATGACGAACAATTCTTTAAAAACTTTATATTTTGGCGCCATGTCTTTGTGGCGATAATTCATAAAATCAATCACACCATCAAGAGTGTATTCGATGCTGTTTCTTGAATTATTTTCGATACCAATTACTGTTTCCGTATTTTGGAAATTTTTCTCAAATTCACCTTCAATTGGCATTGTATTACTGCCTCTACGAATGAAAACACTACTGGCGGGAATCGTATGGATACCTTTTTTGAAAGAAGATATTTTGCTGTTGGGTTTTATGGTTACGAGCCCAATTACTTTGTCTTTTGGCAAATTAGGGAAAGGCACGTTCTCGTATTGAATTTTGGGAGGATTTTCAAGAAATGCATTTACTAAATTCTGAATTCTGCTGTCATCAAAAAAATCGTCTCCTACAATTTGATTGTCCTCATCTTCAACCCCTACAACTATATAAGAATTATTGGTTGGATTTGAATTGGATAACGCGCAAATGTGTTTCAAAAATTTGGCTTTTCCTTCTCTGGAATGCAAATTTAGCTGTCGTTTTTTATCATAAAAACTGCACTCATCATTGTGAGCCAAAAGATTTTTGATAAGAATGCGCTTATTGATCATTTTTTCTGAATTTGCAATCTAAAATCGTTATCTGCTCCTTAGGTTTTGCGAACTGACGAAGCAATCTTCAATAATCTAATTTACATCCTTTCCAGTACTCGCTGTCCAAAGTGAGAACCAATCCTGTAGCTCCATTTCAATAGTGGTGGCATGCATTAAACGGGCAAGTCTATTTTTGTCGGAAGTACCACAAACCGGTAAAATTCCAGCAGGATGTTTCAGTATCCAGGCCAATAAAATAATATCATTGGAGACATCATATTTGGATGCCAATTCATTTGCAACTTTTTGAATGCGTAGTGATTGCTCATCCTCTTTTCTAAAAACAGTTCCAAGAGGTGACCAGCACATAGGAGTAATTCTGTTGGTCTGCATGTGATCCAAACTTCCATCGATCATTGGCTCCAAATGCGTAACAGAAAACTCAATTTGGTTGTAGTTTATTTTGGTTTTTGTCTCGATCAAATCGCTTTGGTTTGGTGTAAAATTAGAAACGCCAAAATCCAAAATCTTTCCGTCAATTTTTAACTTTTCAACAGCCTCTGCAATTTCATCCACTTGCATTAGTGGACTTGGTCGATGTAACAGTAAAAGATCCAAATAATCAGTTTGTAAATTTTTTAAAGACTGCTCGGCCGAGGCTATAATGTAGTCTTTGGAATAGTCATAATGTTTGATGGTATTGTTTCTTTTTTCGGACATCATTTGTATGCCACATTTAGAAATCAATTGAATGTCTTTACGGTCAATTTGGCTTTCGCCAAAAGCTTTTCCAAAGTCTTCTTCTGTTGTATAACCTCCATAAATATCGGCATGATCGAAGGTGGAAATGCCACTTTCGAGA
>DATEOV010000115.1:0-2674 GCA_035273645.1 Flavobacterium sp.
TTATTAACATTAAAATAAATCCGAGAGATAAATACTTTGTATAATAACCAAAAGCCAGCGCAATTCCTCCGATAATTTCATAAACGGTGATTCCCCAAACCATGGCTGTAGTTGCAAAGAAGCCTTTTGTTGATAAAAAACCAGCAAAACGTTCTATTGTTCCATTTCCGATTCTAGTAACCGCATGGGCTACAAAAAATAGTGGTAGAATAATTCTAAAAAGTAAAAGTGACTGTGATGAAGATAAAAAAGGAAAAATTTTCATATTTTTTTTACTAAAATAATAAATAAACATGAAAAATAGTAAAAAAATGCAGACCTATAAGCCGGATTCTGTTCTTGTTATTACTAACAATACCTTATCATTTATCTAGATCCAGCATTACTGCTGGACTCAAGCTATCTACCCTTCAGCAACGGACGAGAAGCCCTTAAAAACTGATATACTTGATATTTCACCGCATAGAGTTTACCTGGTTTCACTACAGCATTACCTGTACATACTTTCTGTTGCACTTGTCCTAATCCCGTCCGTAAAGACGAAACCGACGGGTGTTACCCGCTATGCTTCTCTATGGTGTCCGGACTTTCCTCCCTCCCGATTAAACGAGACGACGATAAGGCGGTCTGCGGTGCAAATCTACAACATTAATCAAGGTTTTTCAAGAATAGCTCTTTCACTTTAACATCCTATTCATAATCTATTAAAAACAAAATAGTTACCTTTAATATTAATTATTAATTTCTGTCGTTATGAAACCAACCTATCATTATACCACTGTTTTGGAAGCCTTAAATGATTTAAAAGAAAAAGGTTTTACACATGATTTTAACCTTCATACCGAAGCTATTAAAACAAACCCAAATGAATATTCGGTACAACATGTATATCGTTATGAAGGAGACTCGGATCCAGATGAAGAATCTGTTGTTTATGGTATAATTTCCATTTCAGGGAAAAAAGGTGTTTTTGTAGCTGGTTTTTCTGCAAATTCAGACAATGAGGCTGCACATATTTTAGAAAAGTTATACATAGAAAGCAGTAGATAACCATAGCATTGATTTCCATTACTCTTTTTGAATAAGAAAAACTTCAAATTATTTTTTAAGTCCGATGTCTTTGTCAGATATAATAATGCAACGGATTCATCAAGACGGTCCAATATCTTTTCGGGATTTTATGGAGATGGCTTTATATTACCCAGATTTGGGATACTATACTTCTCCTCGAAGCAAGATTGGTGCAGATGGTGATTTTTATACCAGCGCTTATCTTTCTGATGCCTTTGGAGCGATGATAGGTCACCAAATTGAAGAAATGTGGCAGATTTTAGATAGAAACCCCATAAATATTGTTGAATATGGAGCTGGAACAGGTCTATTATGCCATGATATTCTAGACTATCTTAAAAATAACAATTCTCAACTGTATGATGTTTTATCTTATTGCATTATCGAAAAAAGTCCCGGTATGCAAAAAAGAGAAAAAATGCATTTAAATGAAAAGGTAAATTGGTACAAATCCATTCGTGAAATTCCAGAAATCAATGGCTGCATTTTATCCAATGAAGTAATTGATAATTTTTCGGTGTATCAAGTGGTTATGGAAGATGAATTGATGGAAGTTTTTGTAGATTATTTAGATGGTTTTACTGAAGTTTTAAAGCCTGCCAATAAGGAACTCGTTGATTATTTCATCAATTTGGATGTAAAATTGCCAAAAGGATTTCGAACAGAAGTAAATCTGGAAGCTCGGTCTTGGATAGAAGAAATTGCCCAAGCCCTGAACAAAGGGTATATAATTACTATTGATTATGGAGATATTTCCTCAGAATTATATGAGAAATACAGGGATTCCGGCACACTTTTATGTTATTATAAGCACCATAAAAACGATAATCCATACCAATTCATAGGAGAACAAGACATTACTGCCCACATAAATTTTTCGGCCTTAATAAATTGGGGAAACATAAATGGTCTCATTTACTGTGGAATGACGAATCAAGCTTCATTTCTATTGTCTCTTGGCCTCAAAGAATATCAAAACAAAAACTTATCAAATGTTATAGGAAATGCATCAAAGGCCATAGAAGAATCAAACATAAACTATAAATTATTAATGGATATGGGGCTTAAATTTAAAGTATTAATTCAAGAGAAAAATGTTCCAAAATACCCACTTTTGGGTCTAAGAACAGTTTAATTTATTCGTTTTCTTCCAAATTACTATGATTGTCTCCACCGATGCTATAATGACTATTTTCCTCATCTTCGTTCCCTAAACTTTCAAAATCATCATCGAACTCTGAGCCTGGTATATCCAAATCCCCGCCTGACATATCTTCATCAAATTCCTTTTGATTAAGTTCACTCACATTGTTTATTTCAACTGGAACTTTCTTTTTTGAAATATCTTCTGGGTCGATGTCACTTTCTTTATGGAATTTTCTATAAATATCTTCTTCAGGAGGATACAAAAGGGAATCCGGCAATTTGTTTTTGTCTTCTTTTTTTTGTTCTAAACCATTTGCTCTTAAATGTTTTTCTATCTCTTTCATGTCATCTCCATTTTACTGATTTTCAATGTACTAATTTACAAATTTTTGCTAAATCTAATATTCAATTCGATCGATTTTTTTTTTTAATGACTCCCTTTTTATAAGATAGAAAT
>DATEOV010000116.1:0-5204 GCA_035273645.1 Flavobacterium sp.
AACACAACCAGGATAATTCCAAGCCAAAGTAGCTAAAGCTCTTGGATCAAATGCGCCATCAACAGTTTTCTCTTTTGTCATCGCATTTAATAATACCGTTGTCGGCAATAACTCGTTCCATCCACCTACTTCACCAGGTGCGCATTCCTGCGCCATAGTTGTAGCTCTTGTTCTTTCAGCTGGGCTTCCTCCCCAAATAGTTGAACCTCCAACTTTACTAAACTGAATTTCAAAAACAGATTCTTTGCTATTTTCATGTTTACCATCAAATAGTTCTGAATAATTATCAACAAGTCCATATCCATTTGTAGCTTCGTTATTTACTAATTTGTTAAATTGCTCTTCAGCTTTTGCATAATCTTTCAGATACAAATATGTCTTTCCTAAAAATGCAATTGCAGTATTTTTTGTCACTCTTCCTTTTAGAGTAGATGGATAGTTTTCTGGCAAAGCACTATTGGCCGCAAATTGAAAGTCAGATATAACTTGAGCCCAAACTTCTGCTTCAGTAGATTTTGATTTAAAATAATCCGATTGAGATTGTACTAATGCTGTAGTGATAGGTACAGCCCCATACTCGTTAACCAAATTAAAATAATTCAATCCTCTTAAGAAAGTAGCTTCAGCTAATAATTGTTCTCTTTTTGTTTCGTCTATGTCTTGGATTTGCGGAGCATAAGCAATCACTTGATTGGCACGGAAAATACCAATATACAATGCTTTAAATATTTCTCTTGGCACGCCCGTACCAGCATCATTCTTATAATAAGAAACAGCATAACGATCTGGCACATCATTTCTTGCAACAAAATTTTCTGTTCTATTTTCTTTAAGCTGCATTGCCTGAATTTCCCAGTACCCTGCATTATTATTGTCCACAAGAGTATTATAAATAGTTGCTACTCCAGATTCAAGATCATCAGAAGTTTTCCAAAAAGAAGAAGTTGTTTTTTGATTTGGATTCTCTAATTCAAGATTATCATCACAAGAACTTAAAAACACAAGTCCTGTCATTAAATATAATATAATTGATTTCTTTTTCATTTTTATCGATTTAAAAGTTAAGTTGCAAACCAAAAAGTATTGTTTTGCTTAATGGATATGATTTATAATCAATACCTCTTCCTCCCAATGCATTTGCAGACACATCTGGGTTATAACCCGTATAGTCAGTAAAAGTATAAAGGTTATCTCCTGCAAAATAAATTCTACATTTATCTATAGAAATTTGACTTGTTATGCTGTTTGGAAATGTATACCCAACTTGTACAGTTTTGATTCTAAGATAAGAACCATCTTCAAGAAAACGATCAGAATAATCTGCTCCGTTATTATTTTTATCGTCAATATCCAATCTCGGGAAATTTGAATTTGGATTAAAAGTATATGAATCTAATGTCGCAGTAGAATAGTTAATATTAGATCTTACCGTTGCAATATCTTGGTTATTTCCATTATAAATCTTATTTCCTTCTACTCCTTGCAAAGCAATCGTACAATCAATTCCTTTCCAATCACCTTGGAATCTCAATCCATACTCAAACTTAGGGAAAGCACTTCCTTTATATTGTCTATCTTCTCCATTAATTTCTCCATCTCCATTATAATCTATATATCTAACATCTCCTACTTGAGCGTTTGGCTGAATCAAGGTTCCATTTTTAGTGTGTGCATCAATCTCAGCTTGAGATCTAAACAATCCATCTGTATCAACTAGGAAAAACGAATAAATTGGGTAACCCACTTTACTGTATGTTATTGGAGCACCATGAAATGAACCACCAGACCCTTCTAATACCTGACTTCCAGTACTAAGTTCGTCAACATTGTTTTTGATACTTGAAATATTCCCTGTTACATTGAAATTAAAATCTCCAATTTTCTCATTGTAAGTTAAGCTCATTTCATATCCTTTATTCGTTACATTTCCAGCATTTGTATAAGGATTATCGCTTGATCCAACTGACAATGGAATTGGCACTCTTAAAAGTAAATCTGAGGTTTGTTTATTAAAATAGTCAAAAGTGTATTGTAATTTTCCATTCCATAAATCTAAATCCAAACCAAAATCGGCAGTTTCAGTCGACTCCCATTTTAAACCAACTCCTGGAGAATTTGTTTGTATATTTCCACTCCATAAAGTATTTGGCTCTCCTACTCCATAACTAATCCCAGACGTAATTAATCCTAAATATTGGTAATCACCTATTTCTTGATTTCCTAATACACCGTAGCTAGCACGTAATTTCAAATCTGTAATTGGTGTGTTAAGGTTCGTGAAAAATGTTTCTTTACCTAAACCCCAAGCTGCAGAAACAGAAGGAAAATTACCCCATTTATTTTCTGGACTAAATCGAGATGATCCATCACGTCTTATAGTAGCTGACAAAGTATATTTATTATCATAAGAATATATTGCACGTCCTAGATAAGAAACCAAATTGTTCTCTAAATTATAACCCGTTACAGCTGGTTGAACAGCTCCTGCAAGTACATAGATACCATCAGGAATTCCACTTACAGAACTTACTACTGATTTGAAACCATTATTATATACAGTATATCCAGCCAATGCATTCACATAGTGCTTACCAAAAGATTTTGTATAATTCAATGTGTTTTCTACCTGAGTATATAGATTGAACTCATCTGTATGAATCAAATCATTATCTAAATTTTTAAAGAACCCACCCACCTCATAACGTGGAGTATAATTATCTCTTTTGAATTCTGATACAGTTGCCCCAACATTTAATTTATATTTAAAATCTTTGAGAAAAGTAGCTTCAACATATGTGTTTATTAACGCTTGATAAGTATCACTTGTTACGTCAAAAAGATTTAATGCTGCCACTGGGTTAAAGATATCAGTTACAGAACCAGAAGCTCCACCGTATCCACCAATGGCATTTTCATCATAAATAGCAAAACCAGGTATCATTGTAATCGCTGCTCCTAGAACATTACTTCCTTGTCCAGGAATACCAGGCAATTCTTTTCTTTTTTCTTTAGTCAACAAAATTGTCTCCCCAATTTTAAATATCCCTTTTTTATAATCAGATTTCACTCTCATGTTGAAACGGTCGTAATTAGTTTCTTTAATTACACCCTCTTGATTAAAATAGTTCAAAGACATACTGTATTTTAAATTATCCGATCCTCCTAGAAAACCTAAAGAGTAGTTTTGAGTTGGCGCAGTTCTAAAAATTTCATCTTGATAGTTAACTCCTACTCCTCCCACTTCAGGATTAAGAGCGATATCCAATGGTGCTTTTCCAGCTGCTGCATAAGCTGCATTACTAACCATTGCCCATTGTTCCTGATTCAATAAATCCAATTGTTTAGTTACACTAGCAACACCACCAAATACATCCAAAGTAACCTTTATGTCTCCTTTTTTACCGTTCTTAGTTGTAATAATAATTACACCATTTGCTGCTCTAGAACCATAAATTGCGGCTGCGGCTGCATCTTTCAAGACTTCAATGGATTCAATATCATTTGGACTCAAACTGTTCATAGATGCAACTTGAATATCATCTACCAAAATCAAAGGAGTATTATTATTTAGTGAGCCTGCTCCTCTTATCTGAATTCTAGTCCCAGCACCTGGGCTACCTCCTGCAGATTCAACAGAAACCCCTGCAACCTTACCTTGTATTGCACTACCTAAATTGGTATTACTTTGAGCATCCAATTGCTTGGCTTTCAAACTAGATATAGCACCAGTAGCCCCACTTTTTTTAACGCTACCATATCCTATGACTACTACTTCATTCAAAGCATTGCTTTCTTCTTTTAACGAAACATTAATGACATCTCTACCGTTTATTGCCTCTTCAATGGTAGTATATCCAATGTATGTGAAAACTAATACATCCTTTGGATTCGTTACGTTTAATTTATAAGTTCCATCAAAATCTGTCATAGTTGCATTCGTAGTTCCTTTCACTGAAACAGTTGCCCCCACAATTTTTTGATCCGTTTTGCTATCGCGAAGTGTTCCCGTAACAGTATTCTGAGCCTGCATGCTAATACACGAAGCCAAAACAAAAAAGGACAAAGCGAGTTTAGATGTAATGAAAGATCTTAAGTTTTTCATTCGATTAACATTCTTTTTCTTTTTCATAAATTCATAGTTTTAAAAATAGTTTGGTTATTAAATTGAGTTTGGTTATTAAAAACATTCATAGTAACAGTCACTTATTAAGAATGGAATCTGAATATTTAATACTAATAATTGATTAAAATTACGATATTGATTTTTTTACCTTAAATTAATTGACATTACGGCAAACTTACAGTTACAAAAACAATTTTACATACCAGTACCCACCAGTTTTTTAAATATTTAACCAAAAAACAGCTTTTCATATGAAAATAATTTCTACCAAAAAGAACTTTGATAATTCAAAATACAGACATATGGTCAAAATGACCTAAAAATAAATTAAGAAACCAATTCTTACAAAATAACATCGATTTTCATCGACGAATAAAGTCTTTTTTGCTATTTAATTATTCCGTGATACGGTTTCATTAGAGCTCTATTTTTTCAAAAAAATAATATTATTATTACCATCTTTGGCAAAGAATATTATTTGAAAAACGTTGAAATCACTATAAAACAGAAAATATTCCTGCTGTTTGATTAGCTTAAACTCCTCAAAGAAGATGTCTATAATTCATTTTAAAATACCATTAAAAAAAATGTCTATCCAGAAATTCTCTTCCATCATTTCAATATTCTTATTTTTTATAAGTTTATAAATTACATTAATAAAAATTACACCAGCCTCAAAACTTTATTAACATACTCAAACGATGTAGTTGCAGTTATAAAAAACCCTACCAGTAAATACCTTAATTATCATCAATCAAATCGATTATAAACTAAAATTACTCTCTAAAAAAATATAAAAATCACAAAAAACATCTTTGAAGATCTGTATAAAAGGAAAAGCTAGACTAAACATGCATAAGAATTTATTACGATTTTACTTGATTTCAGGAGGCTATTATGAATAAAAATTGGATTTGAAAACTTTATAAATTATGAAATCATCTACGAATTTTCCGATAATGAAATAATCTTGAGTGCTTTTAAATCACTTCGAAAAACAGAGATTTTGATCGGGTATTTAAGAAATTCCAACAACAAAACTTAAAATTAAAAACTGATTTTGGAATCATTTCCTATAATG
>DATEOV010000117.1:0-2336 GCA_035273645.1 Flavobacterium sp.
AAAAGAATGTACTGCTTGACAACTTATTTATTTTACCTGAATATATTGGAAAAGGATTTGGAAAATATTTGATGAACGATTTTTTAAATCGAATGAAAGAAGAAAAATTCAATAAGATAACTCTAGATTCTGAACCAAATGCTGAAAGTTTTTATCTAAAATTTGGATTCAAAAAAATTGGAGAGTTTGAAACTTCAATAAAAAACAGATTTATGCCAATTATGGAAATAAATCTTTAATAATGAAAAATTGATAAAACAATTATACTTAAAAAGAAATCACTCGTTAGTGGCTAACCAAACAAACATCTAAAATTGAAAAATAATTAAATGGCGATTTATCAGTATTACCTAGCATTTGTTCCAAAAATTGGATTAATAAAAAAGAATAAAATAATTCCAACGCAAATAAAAATTAGTACCAAAAATGGATGTTTTGAAGCAAATACCGATGAATATTGGAAATTAGCTAAAATAAATTTTCAAGATATTAAAGTTAAGATTGATAAAATTGTTGATAAAGCTGATTGGGGAAACGATAGTGACAATTTTAATTGGAAAACTTATAAAAACGAAACAGATAATGATGCTTGGATGTCAATAAATCCTGAAACTGAGAACATAACTGAACTTTCGTTTAGAGCAGATTTAAGAGAACCTGGTTTGAAATTTTTGAATGGAATGTTAGAATTAGCTAAAAAACACGAAATGATGCTAATGGACAGAAAAGGAAATATATTAAACCCACTATTCAATGAAATAAAAGATTTTATAAAGGTATCAAACACTTTTAAGTTTGTTGAAAATCCAGAAAAATTTATTGATGATTTGCATAATAGGAAAATAAATATTGAATAAATATAGACCTCCTAACAGTCATATTCCCTATCTCCTTATGAAAACCAATGCCCTAGTCCAGATGGACACTAGCGAAGCGAACTGACGAAGTAAACGGCATCCTGTTGTCCCGGGGTTCGGGAAAACAGATATAGTGGACAGCTGGAAGTAGCTCCTAATTATTTGAATTGTATTTTTGGAAGGGTTTTAATATACAGTTCCTCGACTTGTTTTCTTGCCCAATCGGTTTTTCTTAAAAAAGTTAGGCTTGATTTTACGCTCGGGTTTTCGTTGAATGATTTTATTTTAATCAGTTCTCCCAAGGTGTCAAATCCATAATATTCCACTAGTGTTTCGACTATTTTTTGAAGTGTGATTCCGTGAAGAGGATCCTTTGATTGCTGTTTTTCCATAATGCAAATTTATGGCATTTTCCGAAAAACAATTGTTCTTTCATTAATTAGTTCCTAAATTTGCCCAACTATGCAAAAAACTGTCAACATACTCAATAAAAGAGCCCGATTCGATTATGAAATTCTGGAGACCTATACTGCCGGAATTGTTTTGGCCGGGACCGAAATCAAATCCATTCGATTAGGCAAAGCCAATATTACCGAAAGTTTCTGTGAATTCAGCGGTTCTGAACTTTTTGCCATTAATACTTATATTGAAGAATATACTTTTGGAAATCAATTCAATCATAAAGCAAGAAGTGAACGAAAACTGCTTTTGAACAAAAGAGAACTGAAAGGACTAGCACGCAGTGTTCAGGCAAAAGGTCTTACAATTGTTCCGCTAAAATTGTTCACTAATGAAAAAGGTTTAGCTAAATTACAGATTGGGCTTTGCCGAGGTAAAAAAACATATGATAAGAGAGAATCGCTTAAAGAACAAGATACCAAAAGAGATTTAGACCGAATTAAAAAGGCTTATTAAATAAAAATCTCGTTAATGTTTTGTTTTTTTAATGTTATTTATATCAAAAATAATTACTTTTACTAGCATTAAAACAAACAAACAAAATCATGAGAAAAATTTTAATTGCCTTAATTTGTGTATGCTTAGCTAGTTGCGGAAGTAATACCACAATCGTATCAAGCTGGAGAGATCCAAATGCTACACTTTCTAAAGAACAATTCAAAAAAGTATTAATTGTTGCATTAGCAAAAGACGAAAGCACTAGAAGATCTACTGAAAATAGAATTGCATCTATTAACCCAGCAATACTACACCCTTCTTACAATTATTTAAATCAGCAGAATCTAGACCTTACTCAAGAACAAAAAATAAGTATTGTTCAATCTGAAGGATTTGACGGAGCTATCACTTTACGTTTCATTAGAGCTGATAAACAAACTGAATATGTTCCTGGATCTGCAAACTACTATGGCGGAATGGGATATCCTGGAATGGGATATGGTTACGTAGGTGGTTACGGAATGGGTTATGGCGCAGGATTTGGTGGTTGGTATGGTGCTTATGCTCCTGCTTACTATACAC
>DATEOV010000118.1:0-4565 GCA_035273645.1 Flavobacterium sp.
AAATAATACCCTAATGCCATTATTGCAACCCATGGAACAATCGGGTATCCAATCACTAATTGAGTGTTCTCGGTAAGCTGATAAACCATTTGCTCATGAATAATGTCCCACCAAAAATTATCCGCATAATGAACATTATCAAACAAGTTGTGACAGCAAATAAGCAACAAACTAAAAACAAGAATACCAACTCTTGGTAAATAAATCAAAGCCGATAAAAAAATCATACTAATCCCCAATGACCATATCACACGTAAACCAAAAGAAACGAATTCAATATTAAAAGACCATGCGAATCCTACAATTGTCAACTCTACAAAAATTAGCCAAATCCCTCGTTTTAATAAAAAACTCGATAACTCATTATGGGTTCTTCTTTTACTTGCCATATATGCGGAAACTCCTGCTAGAAAACTAAAGGTTGGCGCACAAAAATGTGTAATCCAACGCGTAAAAAAAATGGGTAACGTAGTCTGAAGAGGATCTGATGGATCAAAAAAGAAAGCCGAATAATGAAAATAATCTCTCACATGGTCGAGAGCCATTAAAACCATCACCAATCCTTTAAGTAAGTCAATGGATTCTATTCGGGTATTGACAGGTAAAGTTAATGCCATAAATTAGCTTATTAGACAGTTATAGTTAATAAAACATACGCTTCATTATGGCATAATGCCCAACAAAACCAAACGCAACATGCTTTTTAACAGTAATTTGACTCTAAATTAATCCTTATTTTTGGATTTACCAAAATACCTCTAGCTTGATATTTTCATTCCAAAAAATCACATATTCAAACCTAATATTTTTATATACAAATAATACTAAGAACACATTAGGGTAACATAGTCGTATTAATTTCGTAAAAACTAAAAATGAAAAGGAAAAGAAAAATTCCACTAGTGGTTATAAGTGATGTCCATTTAGGAACTTATGGCTGCCACGCCAAAGAATTACTACAGTATTTAAAATCAATAAATCCACAAACATTAGTTCTTAATGGCGACATTATCGATATGTGGAGTTTCACCAAAAGCTATTTCCCGGCTGCCCACATGAATGTCTTGAGACAGATTATAAAAATGTCCAATCTTGGAACTCGCGTCATTTACATAACAGGAAATCACGATGAAGCATTACGAAAATATTCTGATTTTGTTTTAGGCAATTTCGAATTGGTTGACAAACTTACATTGGATTTGGATGGCAAAAAAGCATGGATTTTTCATGGTGATGTATTCGATTCCTCAACCAAAGGCTATGCCAAAATACTAGCCAAACTAGGTGGAAAAGGGTATGATTTATTGATACTGATCAACAGTTTTATCAATTGGTTTTTGACTGTTTTAGGCAAAGAAAAAAGAAGCTACTCCAAAATGATTAAAGACAGTGTCAAGAAAGCAGTTTCCTTTATATCCAATTTTGAAACTACCGCTGCCGATGTTGCTATCCAAAAAAAGTGCAGTTACGTAGTTTGCGGACACATTCACAAACCCCAAATGAAGCAAGTAGAAAATGAACACGGAAAAGTATTATACCTGAATAGTGGCGATTGGATTGAAAACCTTACCGCATTGGAATATAAAAAACAAAAATGGAGCCTTTATCATTATAAAAAAGAGCACTATAAAGACTCTGATAGTAATGAGGAGAAAGTAAACAATGACATTGTCAACAAGATTCTTTCTTAAAATCATTATTCAAAAATTCTCAAAAAACGTTCTTTAAAATCAAAATATACAGAAATGAAAATATTTTACGCCATACAGGCAACAGGCAACGGGCACATCAGCAGAGCGGTACAATTATATCCTTATCTGAAAAAATTTGGAGAGGTTGATTTTTTCTTAAGCGGCAACAATGCAACTTTGGATATTAATTTACCTGTGAAATTCAAAAGTGAAGGTTGCAGTTTGCATTACAGTACATGTGGCGGTTTGAATTATTGGGATATTGCCAAAAACATCAAACCCAAACAAATCTATAAAGACGCTAATGCTTTGCCCTTAAAAAATTACGATGTGGTTATCAACGATTTTGACTCGATTACTTCCCTGGCCTGTAAACTGCAAAAAGTGCATTCGATACAATTTGGACATCAAGCAAGTTTTATTTCTTCTAAAACACCCAGGCCAGAAAAGAAAAGTATCATGGGCGAGATGATTCTTAAACATTATGCTCCCTCCCCAAAAAACATAGGATTGCATTTTGACAAATACGATGATTTTATTTACCCACCCATCATCAAAGATGAAATCGTAAATGCCGAACCAAAAAACACAGGACACATCACTGTTTATTTACCCTCCTTCCAACAAGATTGTTTGGAAAAAGCATTCAATAAGCTTCCTAATTTAAAATTCCACTGGTTTTTGAGTGGTATAGAATCTAAACACACAATCAAGAACGTTACTTATTTCCCAGTCAATCAGCAGCAGTTCAATAAAAGCCTCATCAATTGTGAAGGGATTATTACTGGAGGAGGATTTGAAACGCCAGCAGAAGCCTTGTATCTGGGCAAAAAAATACTCTCAATCCCTATTCGCAAACATTATGAACAAGAATGCAATGCGGCTGCCCTTAAAAAACTAGGTGTTCCCGTTCTGTATGATGTCGAAGATAATTTTGATTTAATAATCGAAAACTGGCTTGATTCCCGTATAAAATACCCGGCTATGAAAGCCAATAATATTAAAGAAACATTGGAGGTTTTATTTGACACGTATTATGACTAATACATTTTATAAAAAGAAACCCCGTCTGTTTTTAATAACAGGACGGGGCTTTAATTTTCAATAACAACGTTATTCTATTCTTTTTTATTAAGGTTGTACATCCTTTATAATAGTCATTTCTTCAATAATGTTATGCGCACCTGCATATTTGTCAATAATCCAAAGTACGAAACGAATATCAAGATTAATGGTACGTTGCAGTTTTTTATCAAAAATAACATCACCTGCCATTGCTTCAATATTTCCATCAAAAGCCACACCAATTAATTCTCCTTTTCCGTTCAATACCGGAGAACCTGAATTCCCTCCAGTAATATCATTATCAGTTAAGAAATTCACAGGCATATATCCCGCTTTATCCGCATATTCACCAAAATCTTGTGCTTTGTTTAATTCCAACAAACGAGCTGGCAAATCAAATTCAGCATCTCCTGCTTTATACTTATTGACCATACCTGTCATTGTTGTATAATTATTAACTTTGGCATCATTGCGTTTGTCAGCAGGCAAGGAACGAACTTTTCCGTACGTTAAACGCAAAGTAGAATTGGCATCTGGATACTGAATCGTATTTAATTTTGATTCTCTTAAACCTTCCACCAATTTGCGGTAAGCAATAGCAAAATCATCATCCGCTTTTAATTGATCAGCAGACTTCGCTCTTATTTTAGTCATCAAATCATTTGAAATCACGTACAATTGATCTGCTTCAATTAGTTCTGGTTTTGGGGCTTTCATAAAAGCTTCAACCGATTCTTTGTTGGCAAAAATACTTCCAGCAATTGCTTTATCAACATCGGCTGCAAAATTACCTTTATTAGTTTCTTTCATTTTGGCCACAACTGGAGCCAAACCATATTCTGATGCTTTAGCAGCATACAAATTCAATTGAGCTGTCAAAACTTCTTTTTCCAAAGGAGCGTAAAAATCTCCATAATAGTTTCCTATTAAACTATTTATCTTAGGAAGCATTTCAGCTCTTTTAGCTTCATTTTCTTTATAATAAGCAATCAATGCATTCCCTAATGTAGATGCTCCAACACTATAAGAAGCAGTTCTCAACAATTGAGTAAGGTAATTATCGTGACGCGATTTTATATTTGTTTTTGCGTAATAATCATTTATTGTAGCAATAACATTTCCGTATTTTTCTTTGTTCTCAGCCTTGTTTGCCCAAACATTGAATTTAGCTTCTTCATTTGACTTTGTAGCCGCAGTTTTTGCTTTAGTCAATGCATCAATCATCCCTTGGCGGTTTTTCCAATAATTAGCAGTTGAAGCATATTTAGAAGCATATTTCAAGTTTACGGTTGCATCTTGTGTCATGAATTTCTTCATGTTATCCATTCCTGTCTTCGCGCCTTCAACCCATGCAGGATAAGCAAACCCAACATTTTGTGCAATTCCTCCAGATGGCATCCAACGGTTTGTTCTTCCTGGATATCCCAAAATCATCGCGAAATCATTTTCTTTTACTCCAGTAATATTTATTGGCAAATGGTGTTTCGGTTGCAAAGGCACGTTGTCTTTCGAATATTCTGCCGGATTTCCGTCTTTATCTGCATATACTCTAAACATTGAGAAATCGGCAGTATGGCGAGGCCATTCCCAGTTATCCGTATCTCCACCAAATTTCCCAAGACTTTCCGTAGGTGTTCCTACCAAACGAACGTCCTTATAATCTTGGTAAACAAAATAGTAATACTCGTTTCCTTGAAAGAATGGACGAACAGATACCGTGTATTTTCCACCTTCATTATTTTCTTTTTCAATTAGAGCAATTTCTTGTTGAATCACTTTATTGCGCTCTGTCTCGGTCATTTTATCATT
>DATEOV010000119.1:0-4537 GCA_035273645.1 Flavobacterium sp.
AGGATGAATAAAATCGGCAATCTTTTCAACTGCTGTATTCAATCCTTCTATGCTCATAACTAAACCGATAGCCATCGTTTGAAAAAGCCATTCGGTAGTAGAGATATGAAAATAAAAACCTGCAATAACCATAATGATTCCAAGTGAAAACTGAACCATGATGCTATGCTCGGTAGTGATTAATTTTACGGCACCAAGAAAAGCGAATTTAACGCTTTTCAATCGGCCGGTAAATAATGTATTGTCTTTTTGAAATTCCATATAAACTTTTAAAGCACAGCTAAAGCCGCTTCGTAATTAGGTTCATGTGCAATTTCTGCCACTTGTTCTGTGTGGGTTACCACTCCGTTTTCATCAGCGACGATGATTACGCGTGAATGCAGACCTGCTAATGGACCATCAACAATATCTAAACCGTTATTTTTACCAAAAGCACCTTCTTGAAAGTCTGATAAGTTTACTACATTTTCAAGACCTTCAGCACCGCAAAAACGTTTTTGTGCAAATGGCAAATCTCTTGAAATACACAAAACAGCAGTATTAGCTAAGCTGCTTGCACTTTCATTAAACTTTCTAACAGAGGTAGCACAAGTTCCAGTATCAATACTAGGAAAAATATTTAAAACTAATCTCTTGCCTGAAAAAGTGCTTAAATCAGCAATTGATAAATCATTTTGAACTAATTTAAAATCAGCTAGTTTTGAACCAACTTTTGGTAATTCACCTGAAGTGTGTATTGGGTTTCCTCCTAATGTTATAGACGCCATATTGTTTGTTTTTTTAATGAGGTTCAAAAGTAAGGATTAATATTTGAATCTAAAAGGATTTGTTTTTTGAGTTGTGGCTTGAGTGTTATGAGATATTGTTACATTGTTTTGTGTCACAATAATATTTTCTATTATACTAATTCAGTTTCTATTTCAATGGTACCGGACAGTATCTTATGAACAGGGCAAGCACTTGCTACTAAAATCAAACGCTTTTTCTTATCTTCATCGACTGTGGCCGCAAACTCAAGTTTTCTGGAAAAAAGAGTTTTACCTTCCATTTCGATTAGTTCTGTTTCTACTTTTATTTCGGGTATGATCCAACCTTTCTTATCAATATACATCCGCAGTGTTGCCGATGTACAGGCACTCAATGATGCCGTAAGTAATTCTTTGGGTGAAAACCCGGTGTCCTTCCCTCCTTTCTCTACAGGTTCGTCAGCAATAATGGTATTTCCTGTAGGAGATTTGATTTCAATTAAGAAAGGAACTTCTTTGATATGAGCGATAACTTTTGCCATGATAATTATTTAAATTTAGGTTGTGGTAAGGGTACAAACTCGGTTTCATTAGGTACTTTCGGAAACTTTTGATCAATCCAATCCTGTTTTGCTTTTTCAATTACGGCTTTATCGGAATGCACAAAATTCCAATAAATAAAATGCTCTTCCGGGAAGGGTTCGCCTCCAAAAATATAAACCGTACAGTTTTCACTCATTTCAAACTGGCAAAGACTGCTTTCTTTGGCCACCAAAATTTGTTTTGAGGCATAGGTGTTTCCGTCATTTTTGATTTCGCCCTCCAAAATATACAAAGCACTTTCCCCAAACAGATCTTTACCAATATTCAACGTGGCTGTACTGGTACTTTTAATTTCGATTAAGTACAAAGGACTGTAAACGGGAACAGGAGATTCTTTTCCAAAAGCTTTTCCGGCAATAAGTTTTATGGTCACGTTATCTTGCTGCCATTCGGGAATATCTTTTGCTTCTATATGAAAGAAAGAAGGTTCTATATTTTCCATTGCTTTGGGCAAAGCAACCCAAATTTGCAAACCATGCAGACTTTTATCGGTAGCTCTCAAACGCTCTGGTGTTCGCTCCGAATGAACCACTCCTTTTCCTGCGGTCATCCAATTGACTGCTCCTGGTGTAATTTCCATTTCGGTGCCAATGCTGTCCCGATGTAATATTGCTCCCTCAAACAAATACGTGAGTGTCGATAGCCCTATGTGCGGATGGGGACCAACATCTAAGTTTTGATATTCTTTTAGTTTTGCCGGTCCCATATGATCCAAAAAAACAAAGGGACCTACGGCACGCTTTTCGCGAAAGGGTAACAATCTACCAACAAGAAAGTTTCCTATATCGGCAGCTCTTTCTTCTATTATTAATCCAATGTTTGACATAGTGAATTGTTTGAGAGTTTAAAATCTTTAGGAATGAAATAGCATCATTCAAAAGGCAATCTAAATTAATTAAAAAAACAAAGGAATTGGGAATGAAACCAAAAATCTTGTTATGAAAACGGATTTGCATGAGAGACCGGAATTCCACGCTTACCGATGTGAATGCATTTTAGAACGCTACCTAAATATCATTAAATTATGTTTCATTTTTTTCTCGCAGAGACGCGAAGACGCAAAGAAAAAGGATTCAAAACTTTGCGCCTTCGCGCCTTTGCGAGAACTTGATTTAAAAAGCCTTAGTAAGAGGGAACAATTTCACTATTTCGTCCCATTCCAATAATGCCCAAATTAAAACGCTCCAAAGTCATGTAACTCTTTCACAAAAAGCTGTAACTTATTAGGAGATTATCTACTGAACTTTGTATTGTAAACTTAAAACCATACAAAAATGGCAACTCCTATAAATAACACATTTTATATTCCGCTGGAAGATGTAGAGAGCGAACATTGTGCTCTTATTGTTGATAATGGCCTTAGCAAAATAAAAAACATCGATTCCCATAAAGTGGAACTCAACAATAACAGAGCCGTGATTACGGCTTCGAAACCCGAAGCATTGCCGGAAGCTGTCAGTGCGATTCGAGATTTGGGTTATGGCGTGACCACGATAAAGAAAACCTTCCCCGTTCTGGATATGAGTTGTGCTTCATGCGCTGTCGGAGTGGAAACAGCCATACAAATACAACCCGGAATCGTTAACGCATCGGTTAATTTTGCAACAGCTACGGTAGCCTTAGAATATTTACCAAACATGATTACCCTTGACAAAATCAAAAATGCGGTTCAAATGGCTGGTTACGATTTGCTCATCGATGAGGACAACAAACAAACCGAAACGCTGGAAGAAATACACGAAAAAAAATTCAGCCAACTGAAATTGAAAACGCTTTGGGCTGGATTGCTTACGCTACCAGTCGTTGTTATTGGGATGTTTTTTATGGATATTCCCTATGCCAACGAAATCATGTGGATTTTATCGACTCCTGTTGTGATTTGGTTTGGCAAAAACTTCTACATCAACGCGTGGAAACAAGCCAAACATCGTTCAGCCAACATGGACACGCTAGTGGCATTGGGAACAGGAGTGGCGTATATTTTTAGCGTATTCAATACTTTGTTTCCTCATTTTTGGCATGAGAGAGGTTTACACGCCCATGTCTATTTTGAAGCGGCAGCGGTAATAATCACTTTCATTTTGCTCGGAAGATTACTGGAAGAAAAAGCCAAAGGAAACACCTCGTCGGCCATTAAAAAACTAATGGGATTACAGCCCAAAACCGTAACCATTATTACTGGCGATGAACAACAAACCGCGATCCCGATCGACAGAGTAAACCACGGTAACATTATTCTTGTAAAACCGGGTGAACAAATTGCGGTGGATGGAGTCGTGATCAAAGGAAATTCATACGTGGACGAAAGTATGCTGAGCGGCGAACCCATTCCACTCTTGAAAAAAGAAAACGAAAAGGTCTATGCCGGAACCATTAACCAAAAAGGAAGTTTCCAATTCCGAGCCGAGAAAATAGGCTCCGAAACAATGCTCGCCAATATTATCAAAATGGTACAGGAAGCACAAGGAAGCAAAGCTCCTGTCCAAAAACTGGTGGACAAAATAGCGGGGATTTTTGTTCCAATCGTGATTGTAACTGCCTTTATTGCCTTTGCTTCTTGGGTTATTTTAGGAGGCGAAAATGGTTTTTCCCAAGGATTGATAGCTTTTGCTACCGTTTTGGTCATTGCCTGTCCATGTGCCTTGGGCTTGGCCACACCTACCGCGATTATGGTCGGAATTGGTAAAGGTGCCGGAAAAGGGATACTGATTAAAGATGCCGTGAGCCTAGAACTGTCCAAAAAAGTGAATGCAGTTGTTCTCGATAAAACAGGAACCATCACCGAAGGCAAACCCCAAGTAACCGATTCGCATTGGACTGAAGAAAGTACAGTTCTTAAACAAATATTAGTTAGTATCGAACAGCAATCCGAACATCCTTTGGCGGAAGCCGTAATCAAACATTTTGATGACAATAACAGTATTGCATTGGAGCATTTTGAAAGCATTACAGGAAAAGGAGTTTCGGCAACCGTGGCAGGCAAAACGTATTTTGTTGGAAACAAAAAACTGTTGCTCGAAAAAAATATAACTCTTTCGGAAACGCTTATTGAAAAAGCCAATCAATGGAGTGCAGAATCAAAAACGGTAATATGGTTTTCTGACGATAGCCAAGCGATAGCAGTAATTGCGATTGCCGATAAAATTAAAGAAACATCTATTGAGGCTATTCAGCAATTAAAGGAATCT
>DATEOV010000120.1:0-13402 GCA_035273645.1 Flavobacterium sp.
CATCTATCCTCAGGTTGTACCTAAATTAAATCGAGGTACTTACTTTATTGATATGGCGGAAGCTTATGAACAACTAAGTGAAGACCTTAGGACTAGAATTAAAGAAACGTTTTGCGAGCACTCTGTTCGAAAATACTTTAAAATAAGACCTTGGGATGTTTATAGACCCATGGGAGATATTTTGCAGGAGATCGAACAAAGAACGCCACCTGTGAAGCGTCCGACCGTCGTAACCCATCCCATATCAAAAAGAAAAATACTTTATGTAAGCCAAGGTTTTACTGTTTCAATTTGGAATGATAAAGCTAATCAATTAGATAGTAGCTTATTACAAGTTTTATTCGAGCAAAGTGGTCAAACCGATAAAAGCTTTTCTCATCCACTCATAAATCTGCTGCAAATAGAGATGGGTGATATAGTTCTGTGGGATAATCGTCGTTTGATTCATCATGCAAAACATTTTGATATTAAAGAGCCTGCTAAGTCCTTTAGATTAACAGTTTATGATGAGTTTCCATTCTCATTAGAGGAAACCAAAGAATTAGAAAGTAAAGAAACTGAAAATTGTGAGGTATGATATGAGTAGGATTATAGACGATACTCTCCCGATTGTTATAAAACATGATGATACACTTATGGCAGATGTTTTAAAACCGTATTTCAAGCATACAGCGTATTTAAAATTTGCTGATGTTTATATCGAGGGTGATCCGGCTCATGGAGGGAAAATAACGGGAAAAGGTTGGTTTGAGATCCCATCATCGTGTTATATCGAAGATACCGGTCACTTTAATTCAGTTGAATTCAATATTAGTTATAATCAAATTATGTATTATGTTATTGCGGCATCAATCAGACATAAGGCAATGCAAGTGTTTAATAATTGGACATTAGAAACATATTTTAAAAAGCAATTGCCCGACATATTGATTGTTAACTTGAAAAGTAAATTCAATAAGCCTTTGATCCCAAAACGATTTTACGGCGAGATTGATTTTATAGAAACTAAACTAATAAAATCAAATTCCTTAATTTATATTAAAACATATTGTCGATATTCTGATGAGCCAGGTAAGATTAATTGCAATGGTGAAGTTGATTTGGCTATTGTTAAAGCAAATGCTTTATAGAACCTTCGACTATAGGAAAAAATTGAGTGGAAAATGAAATACTAAATCAACTAAGAGAATTATCTTTATATGAGCGAAAACAAGTTTTAACACATTATTTGAAACATTGTGCTGCGCCTTATTTACATATAAATCTCGAAGAGTTTCCTTTAGATGAAAGTTTTTTTGACCTAGGATTAACTTCGCTGAAGGCGGTAGAAATAAAATATATTCTAGAAAAGGATCTTAAAATTAAATTATGTTCAACGATATTATTTGACCATCCAACAATTAATAAATTAGGCGAATTTATCCAGTGTCAGAAATTAAAAGATTTATTTGAGAATACATCAAAGGATAAAAAAAATGACTTAATATCCGAAACTGAAAAGCTAGGTAAAGAGGTATTAGATCAATACTTTAATTTATAATCATAACTTCAAGAGAATAAGCTAATGATGAAATTACCATTGATAGTGGGAATAGGAGGAATTAATGCTGCGGGTAGAAGTTCTGGATTCCATAGCTATAAAAGATTAATGCCGGAAGTTTTTTCTGAAGCAGAAATGCAAAATACTTGGATGGATTTAGCAAATCGTATGAAGATTGCTAAAGGAAATAAGCTTAATAAAGAAATGATAGAGGAAATTAAACGAGGTACTTTAATTCGAAGAATTGATAGTTTTGATCCAGATAAAGTAAAAATTAATCTGAAGGCTTATCAGAAAAATTCTTTTATAATTCACAAAACTAATTTACCTAAATCTGTACCTCCACATTGGCTAATAGAAGAAAAAAACAATGAAGAGATCACAGTCACAGTTCCGGATGGTCTAGATATTTTAATTCCAGTGGAGGTAAAACTTGGTGTTTCATGTGGAGCAAATATTCCACATGGTTTTGATCCATCTGATTTATATAGTGCTCGTAGTCATCCCTTAAGTATTAAAATGACCGTCTATGGTGCTTCGGATGCCCTTCATTCTTTAGGTTTTTCATGGGATGAAATTTTAAATTATATTGATCCTGATGAAATTTCTGTCTATGCAGGAAGTGCAATCTCTCAAGTTGATGAATTTTCTTTAGGAGGTTTAATCAAGCAGCCATTACTTGGTCATCGAGTTAGCTCAAAGATGTTAGCCTTATCATTGCCGCAAATGCCCGCAGACTTTATTAATAGCTATATTATTAATAGTGTCGGAAATACCGGGGCCAATATTGGCGCCTGCGCGTCATTTCTTTATAACCTTAAACAAGGGGTAGTAGACATACAAACAGGTAAAGCTAAGGTGGTTATTGTCGGAAGTGCTGATGCACCTTTGGTACCTGAAATTATTGAAGGTTTTAAAAGTATGAAGGCGCTTGCTACGGATGCAGGTTTGCAAGCTTTAGATAAGAAATTAGAAATAAATTGTGCAAGAGCTTGTAGACCTTTTTCCTCAAATTGTGGGTTTGTAGTTGCTAATGCCTCACAGTTTATTGTGTTAATGGCTCCTGAACTTGCTTTACAATTGGGAGCAAAAATTTATGGCTCAGTGCCAGATGTTTTTATTAATGCTGATGCAAATAAAAAGTCTATTTCTGCACCGGGCATAGGTAATTACGTGACTTTTGCTAAAGCAACGGCGTTGGCTAAAGCCATTTTAGGATCCGACAAACTGCAAGAAACATTTGTTCAAGCCCATGGCACTGGAACACCGCAAAATCGTGTAACAGAAAGCCATATTATTAATGAAGTTGCAAAAACATTCGGCTTGAATGGTTGGATGGTTACTGCCGTAAAATCTTATGTAGGTCATTCCTTTGGTGCAGCGAGTGGCGATCAAATTCTTACAACGTTAGGTACTTGGCAACATGGTTGGATTCCTGGAATAAAGACAATCGATCATATTGCAGAGGATGTTTATAATTCGCATATTGATATTTTAATGGAACACACTTCAATTAATGATCGCAACATGGAAGCAGCATTAATCAACTCTAAAGGTTTTGGCGGAAATAATGCGACTGCCCTAGTGCTGTCGCCAAATAAAACGCATGAAATCTTGAAGAAGAAATTTAAAAAATCAGAATTGCAAGCTTACGAAAGAAAAAATCAGAGAATTTTGGCGGTTGCAGAAAGTATTGATAATGAGGTATGCAAAGGAAAAGAACAGGTGATTTATCAATTTGGCGATTCTTTGATGGATAAGGAGGATGTCAAATTAACTCAGACAAAACTTATGTTATCTAAGTTTAAGCGTCCTATCCATCTAAATTTAGAGGATCCATACCAGTAAGGTGCTGTATTAAAATAATAGATTGTATTTTATCTCAAAGGGGATGGTATTAAATGGGAACTTCTACAGAAAAAAGTATACAAATTAACTTACTAGAAGAATTGCTGTTAGAAAAATACGAACCTATTGCTATTGTTGGAGTGAGCTTAAGATTCCCCGGGCATAATAATGATTTAACAACATTTGAAACTTTACTTTCTGAAGGACGCGAAGGAATTTCCTCTATACCCGTAAACCGTTGGAACAATACTCTATATTATAATGAAGTGCGTGGTACGCCTGGAAAAAATTGTACTGACCAAGGCGGCTATATTGATGACTTTGATAAATTTGACGCAAAGTTTTTCTCTATATCTCCTAAAGAAGCAAATAATATGGATCCCCAGCAACGTATTATGTTGGAGTTGGCTTGGGAGGCGTTGGAAAACGCTAATATCAATCCTGAAACTTTGCGTGGTGGTAGCGGCAGTGTTTATATTGGAGGTAGCACCATTGATTTTGCAAAAGAGCTTGTCAATGTTGAAGATAAGGCACTAGAAAGTCATATGGCTACTGGGTCTGCTAATAGTGCTATTTCAGGCCGAATTTCGTATTATTTGGGCTTACATGGCCCTTCTATGACTATAGATACAGCATGCTCATCTTCATTAGTGGCTTTGCATTTAGCATGTAATGCATTGCGAAATAAAGAAACTGATATTTCATTATGTGGCGCTGTAAATTTAATCCACTATCCTTCTAACCATATTATTTTTTCACAAGCCAGAATGTTAGCGCCAGATGGTCGTTGCAAAACCTTTGATACCAAGGCAGATGGATATGGTCGCAGTGAAGGAGCTGCTGTTCTAGTATTGAAACGTTTGTCTGATGCAAGAAAAGACAACAATAATATTATGGCATTAGTTAGAGGGACTGCAGTTTTACAAGATGGAGAAAGTGGTGGTTTAACTGTCCCGAATGGTTTAGCACAAGAGAAAGTAATTCGAAAAACATTAAAAAATGCAATGTGCGAAACAAAAGATATCAGTTATATAGAAGCCCATGGCACTGGGACCCCACTTGGTGATCCCATTGAAATACAAGCTATAAATCATATTTTTTCAGAATATTATAATAAAGAAAATCCCTTGTTGGTTGCTTCTGTTAAAACGAATATAGGCCATATGGAAGCTACTGCAGGAATGGGAAGTATAATTAAAACCATTCTGCAACTGCAAAATAATTTAATTTATCCTCATTTAAATTTAACTCAGCCATCAAAGCATATTCCATGGGATGAATTAGCAATAGAAGTACCCATAAAGCTTCAAAAATGGGAAGCAAAGAATAGAAGAGCATTAATTAATTCCTTTGGTTTTTCAGGTACTATCGCATGTGCCATTCTTGAAGAAGTACCAAAAAAAATAAAGTTAAAAGCAGTGTCTAATGATATCTCTACTCCCATATTAACAATATCAGCAAAAAATGAGGCTGCTCTAGGACAGTTATTGGAAAAGTACAAGCATGCTATAGAAAATTTGGAAGAAAATGAATTATTGTCATTTTGTCATATTTCAAATGTTGGTCGTGCACATTTTAACTATCGTTATGCTGAGTTAGCTTCAAATAAATCTTCGGTAATAAAAAGTTTAAATCAAGCTATTAATCATTTTAATACCCAAGGGTGGGAAATTTCAAAATATAAATCAAATCAGGTGGTATTTCTATATACTGGGCAAGGTGCTCAATATGTTGGTATGGGTAAAGCACTTTATCAACAGTACGAGATTTTTAGAAAAAGTATTGATGAATGTGATTATTTGTTTAAAAACTATTTAAATTGTTCCATTAGATCTATTATGTTTGGTGAGGTTGATAATGCAGAAAGCTTATTATCTCAGACTTCTTATACTCAACCAGCGCTATTTTCTATTGAATATGCTGTTACTCAGTTATGGCTTTCTTGGGGAGTTGAACCTTCCTTATTAATGGGTCATAGCATAGGCGAAATTGTAGCAGCAACGATCGCAAAGCTATTTAGTTTATCTGATGCAGTAAAGTTGGTTTCACATCGCGCTTATTTGATGCAGTCTGTTACCAAAAAAGGCGGTATGGTTGCTATTCAAGCTGATTTCGAAACAGTTAAAAATTATCTTCTTGGCTTTAATGTTTCAATTGCAGGCATTAACTCTCCATCTCAATGTGTCATTTCTGGTGATTTGGATGAGTTAGAATCCATTTGCAAGAATTTGATAAATGATGAAATTAATTTTACTCGCCTGAAAGTATCTCATGCTTTTCATTCTGCTCATATGGATCAAATTTTAGACAAGTTTAAGGATTCAATAAATGATGTTCAATTCAATCAACCTATAATTCCCTTTGTTTCTAATTTAACAGGTAAGGTTGCAAATTATAATGAAGTCATGTCAACAGATTATTGGGCTAGACATATTCGAGATGCTGTCCAATTTTTAAATGGTGTGCAAACTATAAACGAGAGAGGGAAATACACTTTTATCGAAATGGGGCCTCGGCCAGATTTAATTTTACTTAGTAAACAGTGTGTTTCTCAGGATAAGCATTTATGGATCAGTTCATTAAAGCCTAATATTAATGATATTAAGCAAATAACAGAAGGCTTGATCAAATTTTATTTATCAGATGGGAAGCTAGACTGGAAAAAAATTAATATTGGAATAAAGTCTTTCTATTTTCCACTACCATTATATGCATTTGATAAGAAGCGATATTGGTTAGAGGCAAAGAAAAAAGCACAAACTGATTATCTATGCCATCCATTATTAGGAAAATTAATACAATCCGATAATAAAAATTGGATATTTATATCAACCTGCTCACCAAATAATCCAGCTTATTTAAGTGACCATGTTATCAGGGAAAAAATTATTTTTCCCGCAGCAGGGTTTATGGAAATGATTATTGCGATGCAGGATCAAGTTTTTGGCTATACTGATTTTTGTATTAAAGACTTTTATATTCAAGAGCCTTTACTGCTAAATCTAAAAATGGAAACCCAACTAAAAACTCAGTTAAAATTTGAAACTGAAAACTCCTATTATTTCGAAATCATATCTTATTCGGAAGATATCACAAGAAGACATGCAACCGGTTACTTAGAACGCGTGTCAAACTATTCAGTGAAAGAGGAATTATTAAAGTTTTTCCAAGAAAAAACTGAACAGCCACTAACGGTTTATGATAATGCAATGCTCTATACAAGCCTATTGAAAAAAGGTTTTGAGTATGGCGAACAATTTAGAAATGCATTTTATGTTGAGAGGCTAAATAGCAATGAGGTATGGGCGAAAATAATAAATCCAAATATTGACACAATGACATTTCTTTCGCCAACGATATTAGATGCCGTATTACATAGTATAGATATTTTAGTAGAACCCGATAAAGTATATTTGCCAGTAGGCTTTGGTGAATTTTTTTTCCTTAAGAAGCCTAAAAATGATTTACAGAGTAAAGTAAAATTAAAAAAATCAGAAAAAGGTGATAGTCGATATGACTTGATTGCTGATGTCATTTTACATGATTCGCAAGGACCTGTTTTTGTCGCTAAGGAATTGAGAGTGAAAACAGCAGCGACAATTAATCTTCCAAAGGAAGAGATACTATATTCTCAAAGCTGGAAACCAGCTGCCTTAAGAAATAACCAAAATAAATTGAGCACAGTTATATTTATAGGTGATAAAAATCAATTTTCTAACAAAGTTAATGATTATCTTAACTTGGTTGCAGAAAATTTGATTTGGGCAAGTAGCATCGAACAAATTAAAAAATTTTTATTAGAAAATGATTGTCAACACATTGTTTACTTCTGGAAAAAGAAAGACTATGAAGGGTATAGCAATGAGAAAAGCATGCGGTATGAAACGGAAATTAATTTTAAAGAAATTTTAACTTTGCTTAAAATGCTTGAAAATGATTTCTTTGAAAAGAAAATCATATTGACTTTTGTCACTGCAGGCGGTCAGGTATTACCTGAAGATAATGTACATGATAAACGTCAGCATTATCCTATTCAAAGCACTTTGCATGGTTTTAATCCTGTTTTGCTTAATGAATTACCTAAATATCAAAATCGCATAATTGATTTTGATTCCTTGGAAACAGAACAACTAAATAATATAAAATTATTAATAAACGAACTTTCTCAAAATAATTCGAATGAGCATCATCAAATAGCTTTTAGAGAAAATAATCGTTATGTTTTAAGTTTAGATAACCCTAAATTACTTCAAGATAATTTTGCTCTAGAGATTGCAGATTATGGAACATTTACCAATATTCAACGAAAAACTATTCCGATTGTAGAGCCTAAGGGTGACGAAATTTTAGTGAAGGTTGAGGCAGCGGGTTTAAATTTTAAAGATGTTATTAACGTGCTAGGTATATTAAAAGAACATGCTGAAAAAAACAAAAACCTTTATAAGTCCTTACCTCTTGGCTTCGAATGTTCAGGCACAGTAATTAAAGCGGCAGGCGATGCTGAATTTTTGGAAGGTGATCAGGTTTTAGTTAGCCATTTAGGTTGTATGCAGCGTTATATTACAGTTAGTTCAAAAGCGGCGGTAAAGAAACCTAAAAATATTCGCTTTGACCAAGCAGCTGCTATACCTACAGCCTATATAACAGCCTATCATGCATTGCACAATCTAGCGAAAATAAAGAGAGGAAATAACATATTAATACATGCTGGCGCAGGCGGTGTTGGTCAGGCAGCGATACAACTAGCAAAACGAGTAGGAGTTAATATTATAGCTAGTGCAAGCCATCTTAAATGGGATTTCCTGCACGAACAAGGTATAAACCATATTATAAATTCGAGAGAATCAACATTTTCGGATAAGATTAAGTTATTGACAGATGGAAAAGGAGTAGACGTTGTATTAAATAGTTTTAACAAAAACTATATTCAAGAAGGATTTAATGCTTTAGCTTATCATGGACGATTTATTGAACTTGGTAAAATTGATGTTTGGAAACCTGAAAAAGCTTCGCAATACCGCCCTGATGTTGCGTATTATAATTTTGATTTAAGTGAGCTACCAGAAAATGAACTAAATGAATTAAATAAGAATATATTGGATGCGATTGTTTCTTATCTTGAAAAAGGTGAAATTCAACCTTTACCAATTAAGACATTTAGTTTAACTCAATTAGAAGATGCATTTAGTTTACTTTCAAAAGGTGAAAATATAGGTAAAGTAGTGATTGATTTCAATGAATGCCGTACTATCCAAAATGCTCTGCCCGTATCAATTCAAGAGGACAGAACTTACTTAATTACAGGTGGATATGGAGCCTTAGGACAATATGCTGCTAAATGGCTAATAGAACATGGCGCGAAGCATATTGCGTTAATTGGAAGAAAGAGCGTTACTGAGACTAAGTTAAATCAACTAAAACTTTTCTTAGATGCAGATATTACACTATTGCCATTACAAGGAAATATTGCGAAACGAGAAGATGTTGAACGATGTTTTACCATTATAAGAGAAACCAGCGTGCCTTTAGGTGGAATAATTCACGCTGCAGGTATTATTAAAGATGCGCCTATTAATACACAAACTTGGGAGAATTTTGATGAGATTTTTTCATCTAAAGTATATGGGACATGGCTACTGAATGAATATGCTAAAAATGAAAAAAGTAAGCCTTTTTTCGTAGGTTACTCTTCTGTGGCATCTATAGTTGGGTCAGCAGGGCAATCAAATTATTCCGCAGCAAATGCTTTTATTGATAATTTGATGGCATGGCGTAGTAGTCATCAAGAGCATGGTTTGGCAATAAATTGGGGTCCATGGAGTGATGTAGGTATGGCAGCCCAATTAGATAAAAAAAAGTTTATAAATATAGAAAAGAAAGGTGTGAAGTTTATAGAGCCCTCTAAAGCAATGAAAGCTTTTTCCGAAGCTATTTTTTCTCTTAAATCGCAAGTATTAATAAGTCAATTTAATTGGACTCGATATTCAGAAAATATGGTAATAAGTAATGCTTACTTTAAAGCAGTTTTACCAAAAGTAAAAAAACAACCAGTTGAATTTTCTGTCGAAGATATTAAAAAACTACCTATTAATGAATGTATTTTGCATGTAAATAAGTTAGTTCGTTCTAAATTGGCTATCGCTTTACATTTTGATACCGAGGAAGAAATTGAACTTGATTCACACTTTTCAGACTTAGGTTTAGATTCTTTAGTTTCAGTTGAATTTAAAAATCTCATAGAAAAAACATTTAAGATTCAATTGAAAGCGTCAGATATTTTTGATTTTCCATCTATTCCTACTTTATCATCCTTAATTGTTGATCAATTAGTATCGATTGATAATAAAAATAAATCTTCTAACAAAAAAGTACCTAAGGGTTATATCAAGAAATTAATTAACAAAGTAATGATATAGTGAAATATGCAAATGATTTTTAGTGTCAAAAAGCAACTCATTGCAGAAATTATCAGGACTATGGCGAGATCTGTGCCATTTAAACCCGCCATTATTTCTGAAGCCGTATGTCTCACTTACCAGGAATTGGATAAAAAAAGTAATGCTTTGGCAAATGCAATAATTGCAAAGGGTATTAAGCCTCAATCTCGTATAGCTTATTTAGGTAAGGAATCTGATAAGTATTATGTTTTGTTATTTGCTTGTGCAAAAGCTAACTGTGTTTTAGTTCCTATTAATTGGCGACTAAAAGCAAATGAAGTTTCATATATTTTAAGTGACTCAGAAAGTGCAATTTTATTTATAGATGAAGAGACGCAAGCGATATTGGAGGAGATTCAATATAAACCATTATTTGTGATCTCTTTGCAAAATAGTGAATATCTTGAAGAAAAATACGATAAGTGGATTCATTCTTTTTCTAAGGTAGATCCTTTTATACCTGTTTTCCCAACTGATACATTTGCACAAATTTATACAAGTGGCACAACAGGTTTACCAAAAGGGGTTGAGCTTCAGCATAAAAGTTTTTTTCAAATACGAAACTCATTAATCCAAAATAATTTAACCTGGATAGATTGGCGATCTGATGATATTAGTTTAATAGGTATACCAGGTTTCCATATTGGTGGGCTTTGGTGGGCTTTACAAGGTTTCAGTTCAGGTATTACGCAGATTTGTTTGCGTGTATTTCACGCATCAGTTGCAATAGAGATTATAAGAGCACACAAGGTAACTATAGCGTGTGTTGTTCCTGCAATGATTCATATGATCCTAAAAGAGAGTGAAAATCTTGAAGTAGATTTCTCAAGCTTAAGAAAAGTTATTTACGGTGGTTCACCTATTTCTGAATCATTATTAGAAAAAGCAATAGCTATCCTAAATTGTGAATTTGTTCAAATATATGGTTTAACAGAAACTGGTAATACAGCTATTTGTTTACCTCCGGAAGTACATTTTCTTGGTTCAAGACATCTAAAGGCGGCAGGTAGACCTTATCCTTGTGTGAAAGTTGAGATAAAAGATCAATCAAATGCTTGCTTGCCTCCCTTTGAAATAGGCGAAGTGTTTTTGTTCAGCCCAGCCAATATGAAAGGTTTTTGGAAATTATCAGATAAAACTTTAGAGGTATTACAAAGTGGATGGATAAAAACAGGAGATGCAGGATATTTAGATACTGAAGGTTATTTATTCATTTGTGATCGTATAAAAGATGTAATTATCGTCGCCGGTGAAAAAATTTATCCAACTGAAGTCGAAAATGCTTTGCTTAAGCATCCGCTTGTCCAAGATGCGGCAGTTGTAGGTATTCCCCATGAGGAATGGGGTGAATCTATTTACAGTTTTATTGTTTCTCATGATGTAATTAAACCCATAGAAATAATCAGCTTTTTAAGACAATTAATTGCAGATTATAAGATACCTAGTCAATTTATTTTTATAGATGAAATACCTAGGAATCCTAGTGGTAAAATATTAAAGCGTGAATTACGTGCTTTACAAAAAATAGCGAATTGATTTTATAAAGGAGTGGAAAAAGATGAAAAATTTACCTTATAGATGGCCACTTTTTGCAAGAATTTTATATTGGCTTGGATTTATCCATTTGATGAAACGAGGAAAATTGCTTTCTGGAAAACCAGAAGAACATAATTTTAAACCTTCTATTGGAACTTTTCTTATGAGAAAAGGCGAAGAACGTTTATTAAAATACTGTAAAAAACATATTCCTGAGCATCAAAGTGATATACCCGTTCAAGTTGTTAAAGCAGTAGATATGACTTCTGAGAAAATGAGACAAATACGAAAAGAGTTATTACCTGTTTTAATTAAAGGCGGTGCTAACCATTGGCGAGCGATTAATGAATTAACTTTGGAATTTTTTGAAAATGAATATGGAGAAGTTGAAGTACCTGCACATTCGGAACCGAATAAAGTTTTTGATGATAATGGGAAACCAGTGCCGTTAAAAAACTTCTATCAGATGAGCTGGGTGAAACTAAAAGACGTAATTAATTCTATCCGAAATAATGGTGAATATAGCGTTAAGGCCATTGAAGATATCATGCATTTAAAAGGAGATTACCTGGTTAAGACATATTGTAAAATCGATCATATTGAACAACTTTCAGATAGAAAGTTTTTTAGTAAAAAATGGTATTATCGAAAATTGCCGATAGGAAAGGTTATGTCATGGCAGTTATTCATGCAGCCTGAGCGTTCACATACCTTATGGCACACTGAACCTGGCGATAATTTTTTTATAGCTGCGGAAGGATCAAAAGATTGGCAAGTTGTTCCACCTTATTATTCCCCAGGAATGTACACAGTTGTAAAAGATGATGCTGTTTATCATGTATCGAAGGTTGACGGCCGTGAACGTAACGATGTTATCGAAAGACGAGGATTCCCACTTTATAAATATGTACCTAAATACAGTGCGAGAGTAGAGAAGGGAGATATTTTGTATTTGCCAAATTACTGGTGGCATACGGTAACTAACGTACCTGGACATCATACTATCTCGGTGACATTTAGAACTCTTTCAGCTCTGAACTTAGAGGCACCTGCATTTTGGTATTTGAAGAAAACGGATCCTAAATGTAACGAAATACGAAGAAAGGTCTTAAAGCATGGCCGATTATTTGATGAAGATATGGCTGCTACTTTGTATGCTTTTGCTGATGAGAAAAATGATTTAGTTAAACCACCGAGAAATATTTAATTTAAAATGACAAACTTTGAATTTTTGGTTTTGACAAATTGTATGCATTGTTTTTTCTACTTTTAAAAAATGAAAAATAACAAAAAAAAATTAATACGTTACATTCAAAGTATTAGTCCATATCTAGCCGGAAAATTAGCTTTTTATAATTATATTAGAGCCATCAAAATACCTATAAGGCAGCTAGAAAGTCGTATTATGAACGAGGCAACAGTTAATGAAATAATAATTAATGGAAAAAAAATGAAAATATACAGTTGGGGAGAAAATAAAAAACCTGTTTTACTTGTACATGGCTGGGGTTCAAGAGCATCCCGTTTGTATCTATTGATAAAAGCATTGAGAGATGAAAATTTTAAGCCTATCACATTTGATGCTCCAGGGCATGGTGACTCAGAGGGAAATTCCACGGACATTATTGAATACTTCAACATAATTAATTTTCTTGCTATAGAACAAGGCGATTTTGAAGCTGTTATAGCGCATTCTCTAGGTGTGCTATATAGTATGTATGCTTTGAAGCAAGGGATAAAAACAAATAAATTCATTGCTATATCGGGCGTTAGTGAATTGGATTACACAATTAAAAATTTTACAAAGCAAACTGGTTTGAATAAAAAAACTCATCAAAATATCAGAAAAAAATTAGAGGAATATTTTAAGAATGAAAATAATATTTGGGAAAAATTTTCGGCGTATTCAGAGCCTAAAATTGATTGTAATAAAATTTTATTAATGCATGATAAGGATGATGAAGAAGTCGAATTGCGACAGTCTAAACTCTTGTTTGATGTTTATAAAGATGTCGCAAAGTTTCATATTACTGAAGCTTTA